>QMOP01000007.1 GCA_003650255.1 Caldisericota bacterium | reverse complement strand
GCCCTATCCCATCCCCTACTTCTACCAGGTCATCTACTGCAGTCAAAGTTATTGGTGTTTCAGAAGTTATATAAGTTGAACCATCAACAACATAATCCGGTTCCCCATGAGAAATTGTTGTCCTTGGGGGCTGTATATCCCAGATTACTTCAAATCTTCCACTTTCTACTTCTGCCCTGTGTCCTGCCCAGTCCTCTGCTTCTATCTTCAGTACATAAAATCCATAGGTGGGTAAATCCAGCGGCTCTATCTTATCCCCTAACTTTACATAATACTTCTCTCCAATCTTACTTTCATCTTCTGCTTCTACTACTTCTAAATAAGCAGTATATTCATAAGGTCCCGCATCGGTAATATTAAATGAGATTTCTATTAAATTCTTTTTAGCAATAAATTCCTCTCCCCCTTTTGGAGATATAATTGTGATTTCTGGTGGACTGTCATCAAGATAAACTTTTAATACTTTCTCCTCTTCTTTATTTTCCACATTATCTATTGAATAATAAGTAATCAAATGCTCTCCTTCTTCTCTTTTTATATCTTCAATTCCATATAAACTGAAATAATCAAATTTTGCCGGAATACTTTGAGATGTAAAATCCTCTCCATTTGTTGCTCCTAATCCTGCTTTTAAATTACTCTCCAAAAACTCATATTCTCCTATCTTACTCCAGTTCAGACCGTCTGTGGAGTAATAGAAGTTATAATTTCCCTTTTTCTTAACTTTAAGATAAATAAAATCAACATTAATCCAGTTTATATCATTTACAATCTCTTCGTATTCACCATTTACTTCCTTACCAGCTATAATTTTCTTTCCATTTTCATAACCTTTTACAAGTTTCAAGTAATTATCATCATCTTGATAAATATATATCCCTGCTTCCTGCCCTTTTATCCGGGGAGAAAACTCTAACTTTGTCTCTACTGCCCAACTTTCTTCGGAATATAGTGTGCTCCTTAAAAGGATATTTTGTTGATTATTATTAACTTCTTTTAAACTACCATAATCAGTATAAATTATAAGGAATTCTCTCTCTTCCCTTAACGTCCAATTCTCATTATTTTCTCTTAACCACTCCCACTCAGAAGAGAGTTCTTGCAGATTGAATTCATCCTTCCAGGAAGTTCGTTTCCTTTCTCCCAGAATAAAAGAACCCACATAGATTTCATCAAAACCATAATCCAGACGATAAAAAGTTTGTTTGATGCCACTGAGATTATCTCTTGCCTTAATTAAAAATGGAGTGTATGAGGTAAGTAAAAATTTCTCCTGCCATTCAAGATGAGGAGAACCCGGTTTGAGAATACTCAAAGGAGGCGATGTATCCAACACCACCTCAAGAGTATGAATCTCTTCTTCATTTCCTACCACATCCACACTATGATATTCTATCTTATGTACTCCTTCCTTTGAAAGGTTGAAAGGAGCAGTATAAATTGATACCGTACCATTGTCAATTCGATAATAGGTTCTGTCCACTCCCAGCCCTTCTCCATCACCTACAGTAAGTAAATCATCCTCTGCTTTTAACGTAAAAAGAGTGGTTCTATTTACAAAAACCGGCTCTTCCCAGTATTTAGGAGTTGAAATCTGAATTTCTGTTCTGGGGGGAAGTAAATCATGTATCACCTCAAACGTCCCGGAAGTGGAAATAATCTGATTAAATGCCCAGTCTCTTGCTTTCACATAAAGTTGCCAGAAACCATAATCAAGATCTCCAGGTTCAATCTCTTCCCCTAAATTTACCGCTACTGTAGTTCCTTTTTCCAGATGTTTCAACCAGGCATAACCAGTAGGATATGGGTCAAGATTATCCTTTATTAAATAATCTATTTTAATTTTATCCAAAGTGGCAATATACCTTTCCCCTTCGCGTGGACTCTCTATGGTAATCTCCGGAGGTGTATAATCAATAATAAATCTTCCAGAAGTGTCAATAGACTTATTTCCAGCTAAATCTTCCATTTTGACCCAGATTACAGTTTCTCCTTCTGGATCCTCTTTTGTTACAATATACCGATAATGATAAGGAGAAGAGTGACTGACAAAAGTAGCTGGTCTACTATTAATTAACACTTCAGGATTCCGGAGTAAATCTTCTGATACCAGAAAGTATATATCCACTTCCTCTAACGAAACAACATCTGGAAATGTAAGAATTCTTATTACCTCAGGTGGTGTGGTATCAATTAGAACTTTATATATCTTTTCTTTTTCTTGATTCAAAACATTATCTATAGCATAATATTTTATTTGATAGACTCCTTCCTCATTAAATGAAAAAGAAGAAATATATTCTTCATATGGCAAATCATTGATGCTAAAGAATATTTCTTTTACTCCACTCAGACTATCTGTGCTCTGGAAAGCAAAAAAGTCCATGTTGTTAGCATAATCCTTTTCTCCATCATTATAAAGCAAACGAGAAGCAAAGAGATGAGTTTCAGGTGGAGTCCTATCAAGAATCACTGTGCTGGACTTAAAAATTTCAATATTTTCCAAATAATCTTCCGTCCAGAAATCAACTCGATAAGAGCCTTCTTCTCCTTCTATCCTGAATGGAAATTCATAAAGTTGCCAATCCCCCTGATTTATACGGTAAAAACTTGCTTCTACACCACAGGGATAAATCCCCTGATCTCGAGAAATAATCGTCAGTTCTGTATGAGAAGAAATGTAATTTTTATACCGCGGCATCCCAATTTCCAGAAAGGATACAGGTTCACTATTATCAACTGTCAATTTACAGATATCTACTGAAGATTGATTGCCAAGATTATCACAAGCTCTAACTTTCAGTTCATAACTCCCTTCTTCATTTAAACTGAAAGCCTTTTGATACTCCTGCCAGGACCCTTCATCTATCTGATACTCAATTCTCCTTATCCCTGAACCTTCACCATCATCTGCCCTGAGGGAAATATGCGTGTAAGAAGAAATCCAGTTTCTACTGGCAATATAATACGGTGGAGAAAATGAAATTTCTACATCCGGGGGTGTACAATCAAGATACAGAGTAATACTACCTGAAAAAACATTTTCCACTTTATCTTCGGCTCGATATTCAATTATTCTTTCTCCATCATCTCCAGTTAAGGTTATTGGCTGAGTGTATTTCCGCCATTCTCCACCTTCAATCCGATACTCCAGTTTTTCTAGTCCCGCTGGAATTACTCCTTTATCCTGGCTATAAAGATTCACCTCTGTTTTAGAGGTAATATAATTCTCATATTGCGGCTCTCCCAATCCAACCAATACCACCGGAGGAGTGGTATCAACAATAATTACCCTGGAATGGATACTTTCTTCATTCCCTAAATAATCTATTCCATACCATTCTACAGTAACAACTCCCTCTTCAGCAAGTTTTACAGGAACAGTATAAACTTTCCACTCGCCTCCTCCAATACGATATTTTATTTCTTTTAAACCCGAACCAGCGTCTTCTCCAACAAAAGCAAGAGAAGTACGGGTGGAAATATAAACATTGGATAAATCTTCATACCGGGGCTCACCCACAACCAGATCGGTCCGGGGTGGAACTGTATCCAGAGAAATATTTAAAGTGCGGGTAGACTCAAGGTTGCCCACAAAATCCTTGCTTCGATAGAGTAGCTTCTCAATATCTTCTGAATCTATTCTAAACTCTCTCACATATACATACCAGTTCTCTCCCTGATCCAGTGAATATTCTGTTTTCCAGACTCCTGCTCCTGAACCATCATCGCTTACAAAATAAAATAGTGTATGTGTGGTGACATAAACAACATTATCTTTAACATATTGTGGGCCTCTCATCTCCACCGAAGTCGTTGGAGGAGTTCCATCAAGATATATCTGATATTCTCTTATTTCTTCCTCATTACCCGCTCTATCCACAGCATGATACTGAATTATATGCTCTCCTTCTTCAGAAATGAAAAAAGGCTCTTTGTAAATAGTTATGGGCCCTGCATCTACCATATACTCTATATAACTGACTCCTGAAAGATTATCTGTAGCAGTAACAACAAAAGAAGAAGTTATCACCGCATACTTTCTATCTTCCTTAATAAAAACTGGCTCTGTCAAACTAATTTCAGATATTGGAGGAATATCGTCAGGAATAGTGATCACAAAAACTTTATCTGAGGGAGCACTTTCATTTCCAGCTTTATCCACAGCAGTAATCCAATAAGACTGAACTATCCCCGCCACCGCTTCAGTATCATAATAAACCGTAAACTTATATGGCTTTTGATTTAATTTTTCACCATCTCTATAAATATAATAACCCGCTAAGTCCTCTTCTGTATTGGGCTGCCAGAAAAGTTTCACTGTATTTATATTTAACACTTCGTATCCTAAACCGGCAGGCGCTTGAGGCGGGATTTCATCAACTCTGATTGTTACTCTCTTTATCTCTTCTTGATTGCCAAATATATCTTCACTGTAATAAGAAATTTCATATTTGTCCTTAACCTGCTCTGAACCCCGCAAAATTACCTGTTTCAAAACAGGACTCACATTGTTGTCTTCTGTAACAAAAACAACCTTATATTGAATATACCTTCCTGGAGGAGAGGTGATTTTTGCTCCTGTCTGAGTATATGGGGAAGACCAGTCTGACCAGGTTGAATCAGGCTGAGAAGCATTTCCGGTGCGGGTGTAAAAAGTAAGTGAAGTACCCGGAGGAACCTCACTCTCCCATTCAATATTTTCCCATGTGACTAAAGCTCCAGCATCAAAAATTGTAGATATAAATTCACCACTGGTAACATACGTTTCTGGAATCACATCTACAAAAATTTCTCCACCAGCCCCTTCCAGAATCATCCACTCACTCCCATCCCAGCGGGTTTTTATAAGATCACCGTAACTCCTTATATAAAGATAATCATTCAGTGTGTCATAAAAAACTGACATAGGACAAAGATACTCCTTTCCATCCGGTCTTTTATCCATTACCTCCCAAATGGTACCACTCATATTGGTCTTTACTACTCTGAAGTTAAATCTATCAGCTACATATATCACATCCTCCTCAGGATCATAGGATACATCCATAGGAGAAGCAAATTCTCCTATTCCTTCTCCATACTTACCAAGAGTCTTCCATCCAGAACCATCTATTTTTGTTCTCACGATACGGTGATTACCATAATCAGCCACATAGATAAATCCTGTGTTTGGGTCATAATCTATCCCTTTAGGAGAGTTAAACCCACCAAGAAAATTAGTTGCATATCCTCCTATCTTGCGTTTGGCTATCCGCCCATACCTTTCTTCTGCAACATAATAATATCCTCCAGCAACGTCAACATCTAAACCTGTGGGTTGATGTATATAAAAGATCCTATATACCCTTCTATTTTTATATCTATAAACATAGTTTCTACCATAGTCACTCAGATAAAAATAACCACTATTGCGGTCATAATAAATGCCATAAAGATTATAGAAATCCCAGGGCTCAGTATAGGTCTTCCATTCACTACCATCCATTTTACAACGGATAATTTTATTCCCTTTGGCGACGTATACAGTAGAAAGATTTTGAGACAATGTGATTTTATCTCCTTTAAGAAAAGTATTACTAAACTCCCCGGATTGCCAGTCCTTCATATCAGAAATGACAGATGGAACAATCTTCTTTACCTGAAAATATAATGGGGAAGTATAACTCTGCCACTCTCCTCCATCTATTTGAAAACGGGTAACCTTCACTTCTATATTATCGGTGGGAACAAATCCTACCGGAGTAAGAGAAGATATCCAGATCCCTTCTTTTTCATACCATGGGCCATAAACTGCAATCTCTGTGACCGGAGCAACAGTATCAAAAGAAACTTCGAAAGATTTTATAATTTCCTCATTTCCCACATTATCGATACTTCTGTATTCAAATAAATATACATCCTGTGTAACACTAACAGGATCAGAGTATACATGCCATTCTCCTCCATTTAATCGATACAAAATCTGGTTTACCCCGGAAGCATATGTATCTTTATAAATATCCTGTGCCTGAATGGAAACCTTTGTATTCTTATTGAGATAAACTTTATCATCTATCCGGTAATAAGTACCCGTAAAATACACCATTGATTCAGGGGGTGTGGTATCAACATAAACAGTAAACACCTTTTCTGATTCCCAGTTTCCTGCTTTGTCCACTGCTCTGTATCTTATGGTATGCAATCCTTCTTCAGTAAAAGTTATTGATGTGGTATAAACAATATAACCCATCTCATCAATATTAACTTCTATATAATCCACCCCGGAAAGAGTATCTTTTGATTCAAGCCAGTAATAAAAATTCAAAGGAGCATAATTTATTCCATCTCGATTATATAGATCTCCACTTGTCTTAACCACAGTTACCGGAGGTTGTGTATCCTTAATTTCCACAGTAACTATGGCAGGTTCACTTTCATTACCCACCAGGTCAAAAGCGGTAATTTTATATTCATGTCTCCCTAAAGATACATTTTTATCAGTTATATGTTCTATATCAGCAGATACTGTTCTGATCCTTTCACCATCACGGTAAATATAATATCCACCAAGATCTCTCTCCTGATTTTTTATCCAGCTAAGAGATACATCATCTACTCCCCAGATACTTCCCCTGAAATTTCTCACTTTTGCAGGTGGTTCATTATCTAAAAATACTTCAGTCGACTGCTCTGCCTCTGTATTTCCCCAGTAATCTTTGCTGAAATATCTTATTTCTGTTAAAGGAATCACCTTCAACCTAACTTCTTCAAGCTGTGGAGGAGAATCTCCTTCAACAAAAAATTCGGCTTTGATCTGGATATACCTCTCCAGGGGGCAAATAGCTCTCTCCCCCTGTGAACTATAGAGTTCTGACCAGTCACTCCAGGAATAATCTGGAACCGGAGTATTACCTGTCCTTATTCTTAACCCAACAATACCCGGAGAAGCTGACCAATAAATATAACGACAGAGTACTTCTTCACCGACATCTATTACTTCTGACAGAGACTCTCCACTAACACTTGCTTTACCCTGAGTAAACATGATACCTCTTGGCCGGGAAACATTTGCTATTACCTGCCAGATACTGCCATCTATCTTTGTCTTTACAATTCTATCATTGTAATAATCCGACACATACAATTCATCTGTATCCGGATCAACGGCTATATCATAAGGACAATAAAATTGCCCGGGACCTCCTCTCCCCCACTTTCCATAAGTCTGCCATATACTACCATCCATTTTTGTCTTCACAATATAACATCCCCAGTAATTGGTTAGATATATTGAGCCATCTCGGGGATTGTAATCCAGACCATACATGTCTTTCAATTTATAATTGTAATAATAAGAATACCCGGAACCGTCAGGATTCATCTTATAAATTCTTCTGTATCCACGATCAAGAACATAAAGTTTATTCTCCTCAGGATCATAATCAATATCTATTCCATTATTCAGTGCCCAGTAATAGAGACTCTCATAATTCCACCACTCACCAAATTTCTGCTTCCTTATATAATCGGAATAAAGAATATACATATTTTCTTCCTGATCAACTGCTATAGAACGTATCCCGGAATGATGTTCATATTGAAAATTACTTCCATCCGGAAGCATTCTTCTTACATAATAACTAGCATCAGCTACATAAATATAATTCCCATCGTACCAGACTCTGTTAGCTCCCCAGAATTTACCCGAAGCAATTTCAGTTTTTTCACTCCCATCTGTCTTCATCCTTACAATTCTATCCGGAAGTGCCACATATAACCATTTCTCTGGCTCTCTATACTCAAGATTTGCAATCTCAAAATTTTTTATTTTCAAAGTATATGGCTTCTTACTACTGGTGATGGTAAAAACTGCTTTGGTTCCTGCAACTATATTCCACTCATCATCGAAAGCATAATGAATCTCTTTCACTCCAGAAAGATCATCACTTGTTTCTATTGTAAATGGAGTATTCAAACCCACTATATTACCGGTAAGAACTGGTTTGCCAATAATTAAATTACTAACAGGAGAAGTATTATCTTCCCAGGAAATGTTTATCCTGCCACTTGTATCCATTCCTTCGTTATCAACAAGATCCTTCCCTTTTATAGTAATAGTGTAAACTCCGGGCAAATCCTGTGGAGTTACCTGATATTTATAATGATATCGCCGGATCTCACTATCATAGGTAACATACTGAGCTCTTTTCTCTCCCACATAAACTTCTGGTGGTTCTTTTAAATCTTCAGAAACAAGAAAAAGTATGGTTGCTTCTTCCAGTCCTACTTCTGGCCATGGATAAACCAATACACCACTAAAAACCGGAGGAGTGGTATCAACTCTGAATTCCTTACCTGTAAATATCTCCCCTTTATTACCCAATCTATCCACTGCATAAGCAGATACAATATAACTTCCTTCCTGAGTAAAATAAATAGGATGCTCATATTCCTTCCACTCTCCCTGATTTACAGAGTAATAAATTATATCCACTCCAGAAGCTACTCCTTTCACCTCAGGATCAGTAGCAAGAATTTCAATCGGTGTTGAAGAACTGATATAAATAACTCCCTCTCGTTCATAACCGGGATATCCTGCTTTAACCTCACATACAGGCCCCGTAGCATCAGTATAAACTTTTCTATCTTTTATCTCTTCTTTATTTCCATATCTATCCTGACTATAAAATTCTATAAGATTTATCCCTTCTTCAAGAATAAATGGTTTTGAATACAAAATCCATTCGCCATTATTAATCCTGTAAAAAGTTTTTTCCACTCCTGAAGGAATATATTCTCCCCACGGGTCAACAGCAATGAACTTTATTTTTGTATCCCGGGAAGCATAATGTCCATCAGATGTAGGATACTGTTTTCCATCCACAAATTCCAGTTCAGTAATCGGCGGGGTACTATCTCTTCCAGCTTTTACTCCTATACAGTTAGATATTCCTGACCAGTTACCTGCCTCATCCTGTAAACGCAAAGCAAAATAGTATGTTAAACCGGAAGTTAAACCAGAAACAACAATTCTCTCAATCTGGCCGGGAACTGTATCTGTATCCCACAAAAGCTCATAGGGAGCTATCTCCCATTCACCATCATTTAAGATTTCTTTCATATCTGAATACTTCAACCAGTATTTTCCTCCTATAATATTCCCCTGTATCCCATTATCTCCAGTCGCCCTCCAGGAAAGAACCACATTTCCTTCATCAGAGGCAATTGCCTGTAAATCAGATATAGAAGCCGGAGGAATCTCATCCAGAGGTATACCACTTGCAGGGAAAGACTTTGGTCCTTCTCGCAATTTAGAATCAAAAGCAGCCACTCTGAAGAAGTATTTCTTTCCATCAATTAAATCTGTAATATAACACTGATTACTATCAGCAGATTGAGTGGCTATTAATCTATATCCTCCCACTTTCTGAGTACTCATATATATTCTATACCCTGCTACTCCCCCGCTTACTTTCTGCCAGGTTATAACCAGCGCCTTCCCCACTCCCGGATTTCTGACTTCCACATTCTCAACCCGTACCAGAACCGGCATCCCCACCAGGATGCCATCACTGCTTCCTACCGCACTTATGAGGTTACCTCTATTTATGGTTATCACATCAAAATAGTATCTCTTTCCAGCTTCCAGATTCAAATTCTGGAGGAAAACACTCTGTTCTTCTCCAACAGAAGTCCAGTTTTTTACAATATTATAATCCTCTAAAATAGGCGCTTTGTAAATTGCATATTTTTCACCTTCTCCATCGTATCCATCAATTAAATAAATATCCTTCCCTCTTACCACCACATCATGAAAATATCTTCCTCCGGGTAAATAATCCACCTGCCAGTCTTCAAGTGAACCGTCTCCTCTGATTCTCGCATAGTATATCCTGTTACTTACTTCGTTTGTATCCAGATTATACCCGCCAAATATATAAAGCACATCCCGCCAGGTAAACATTGTATGAGCCCATAATCTTTCCGGTAATTGTGGACCTTCTATCCACTCACCGGTTATATCCCCTGTTACAGGGTCAATTTCTGCAAAAAATATTCTATCTTCTTCAAGAATATAAATTTTATCACCAAATCCTGCAGCATACCGATAATAACCGGTCTGAGGCAAACTTATCCCGCTTATCACCCACTCTCCTATACTCCCATCTTCATTGATAGGCGCGGAAAAATAAATCCTGTATTCGGGATAAACTTCTGTTACCGGCCAACCGTAAACCTCCTCTGTCTCTGTATATAAACCTCCGGTAACATAGATTCTATTGGAAAAAATAAATGCAGAACTTTCGTAAAGTGTTTCTACCGGTAGAGGAGAGGCAGTCTGCCAGTTTTTAATCTCTCCGGTAAGAGGATCAGGCTTTGTATAATATACTTTATTGGTGTAATAACCGGCAATAAGATAAATATATCCCCTGTAACTCAAAGCAGAAAAACGACTCATCTTCTCAGGAACATCCAGGGTTCTTTTCCAGGTATCAGGATTTATCAAACCATCGGATTGAATTCTGTTAAAATCAACTCTCACCAGTTCCTCATTATCAGCATACCTCTCTGCGCCTATTATGTAGATAAAGTCATTACAGATGACCGCTTTTACTTCCTCTCTTAAGGGTGGCAAATGATATCCTGTTAATGTCCACTTTCCTATTCCACGTGGAATTATGGAATATATACGAAATTGATTATCCATTATTCCACTTCCAGGATATGGATCAAAAGAATACCACTGACAGTATAACTCATCCGTGGAAGGAGTAAAATCTCCCTCATCTTCCACAACCGGCATTGTGGGAGGAGTATTATCCACAATATATTCGTATTCGACTCTTACTGGAATTTCTGCTTCTGCTGTATTGCCAAAAAGATCCGTTGCTTTTATCCTGATCCTATACTCACCTTGAGGAACAATTCTTCCTCTATCATCCAGCCCATTCCAGACCACTTCATTTACTCCTTTTTCCCCTCTCAAATCCTCAAAAATTGTTCTGATACACTCATTCTCATTGTTGAAAACCCTAACCGAAAGCCAGGGAATGTATTCTGATTCATTATCGGCCAGATGAAAGGTTATGGTTGAAACCTCATTTATTCCGTCTCTATTGGGTGAAAATTCAGCAGGAGTAGCAACTAAATTACTGATTACCGGAGGTTCTTCATCTACTACATTTAAGAGGGCAAAAACTCCCGGTTTTTCCACTTCTCCAACAATACGATGATTATATTTATCTACAAATTGATAAGAAACTTTTATCCATTTATTTTCTTCATTATCAAAACGATAAATTCTCAAAGCTCCTCCATATTTGTCATCGGTATAAGGTATATCAATACAATAAGGATGTTCCCGAGTAAAACTTAAATTTTCCGGAGTATATCTATAAAGATTTGACTCTAAATAAACATACTCACCCAGATCAGAAAGAGCTTTCCACATTTCTTCGGGAATTTCCTTCTCCGGTATTTCTTCACATTGAATTTCTCCCCATTCTACCGGCTTCTCCAACCAGTCAATAATACTAATAACAGACTTTGAATTGCCCATTAAATAAGGGAATTCCCTCCTTCTTGCCTGAATTTCAAATTTAAAAATCCCCGGTGAAGGCACCACCCCTTCCGGCAAAGTGACCTTATACCAGGTCCTGCTTTTACCTTCCTCATACTCCTGCCATCCGGAATCATAAAGAAGAATATCATCCCTGCCTTTCAGGATTATGTTATGTGACTCAAGAATCTTCTCTTTTTCGTATTCTGGAAAAACACCTGAAATTCTATAAACAATTCCTGCCCCTATCTCATTTTCCTCTGGATAATACTCCTGCTCCTGCCAGCTTAAATCATAAAATATTTCAATATAAGGTATCCCTGTATCAATCCTGACTTTAAACTCTTTACTGTGAAATTGATCGGGATTGGTAAGACTCACTCCACTTATTACTCCTTTATATACTCCAGAAACAAAACCTTCTCCGTTCCATTCCACACAGTTTATCCCACCACGAGATTTAAAATCTGAAATTACAGGATGACCTTCAATATTAATGTTGATTCTACCCTCTTCTGTTGTATTGAAGAAGATTACTGTTTTCTCACCATAATATGGATTAAATGTCGCCGGATCAACACCTGCACAGGTAATTCTAAAGGGAACATTATCTACTTTTACATTTAATGAAACAACAGCAGATATATTCCCTGCTCTATCCACGGCCTTCACACTTATAGTATGTACTCCCTCTTTTTCTCTTTTTGTCTGCCATTTATAAACGAAATATTCTCCCTCTTTATTTTCGTTTACGCTCCGTGTGGAACCATCAATTATAAACCAGACTTTCTCTATTCCAGAACCATCATCTTTTGCCTCAACTCTTATCTCCACTTCTCTACTTACAACTTCGCCCTCAGAAGGAGTTAAAATTCTGACCGAAGGAGACCTGGTATCAAGTAAAATGCTTTTACTTACCGCAACACTCTTCTTCCCTTCAAGATCTTCCACCTGGACATAAACTGTTTTTAAACCATCTTCTTCACTCAATAAAAATGGAAGTTCATAATAAAGTGGTTGCCAGGATGCACCCAGGAGCTCTGAATTTTCTGAAACTCTTACCTGTGTACAAAAATCAGAGGATTTTATCCTTATTTTTATATTCCTCTCATTGGTATATTTCTCTGAATCAGTATCTCTATCAAGCAATTTCAAGGAGACAACCTCTGGCAAAGGCAGATTTACCTTAATTCCTTTTGAAGTCATAATTTCACTCCAGCGTCCTGCACCATTTCTGGCCTTCACTTTAAAATAATAACTTTCTCCCGGTATTAAACCCTCACCAGAGACAGAAACACTTCCTACCCTGCTCTCCTGCCAGTTAACCAGATTTTCATCTCCAGAACTTATCCCTGTATAAAATATATCCCTTTTCTTTCCTTCATTATTTTCTCCACCAAAAAGAAAAATTTTATCACCCAGAACCAGAGTTTTTATTCCTTTCATCGGTTCAGGAAGAAGTGTTGTTTCCTTCCAGTCTCCAATATTTCCATTCTCATCTATCTCTGCAAAAATCACTTTGTCCATAAGATTTTCCTCTTCTCCTCCTATAACATAAATCTTATTTCCGGCAACAACCACTGAATAACTCTTCAGGAAAGAAACCGGAAGTAACCCAACCTCTTCCCAGCCCTTTCTTAAACTTCCATCCTCAAGAACTTCCCCTCTATATACCTTATTACTCCAGGGATATCCTCCCACTATATAAATGAAATTACGATATACCCCTGCACCAAAATTTTTCAAAACATCCTGTGGTAGATTATCTATCATTATCCAGTATTTTATCTCACCATCAGGAGAGGGCCTTGTCCAGTAAACTTCTCTATTACTTCCCCCAAGAATATAAATCCTATCCCGACATACAACCGCCACATGGCCAGATTTACTCGCAGGAAGTGCGGTGGTTTCTCTCCAGTCAGTAATTCTTCCATCAAGTTCTGGAACCGTATAATAAACTTTATTTACAGGATATCCATTTATATCTCTACCACCAAACAAATAAATCTTGCCTGCATAGGAAATAGCTGCAGCATCATATATCTTTCCATCCAGAGGTTCTTGCTTTTCAAAATAAAAATTCCAGATGTTATTCGTTTCTTTTAATTCTCCTTTATACACCTCTTGCGTATTATATCCACCAAGAAGATATACACATTCCTTCCTGCCTGTAAAATGCCTTACTACAGAAAATCCCCAGTTTATATCCTGTGGAATATCAGAAGCAATCTCTGTCCAGATTCCTATCCTCCCATCAGAAAGAACTTTTGAGTGATAAAAAATATTATCGACTTTTAAATATATATCGTTTTCTAAAACTGCTAATTTTCCATTCGCTATTCCATCAGGTAAAGAAACTGTGGGATGCCATATACTTAAATGTCCGGTAGATGAGTCAATCTCTGTGTAAAACACCTGGTTACTTTTCTTCCATTCCTTATTATAACCACCAAAGACATATATCTTGTCATTAATAACCGTTGCTACAGATTGTGCTCTTTCTTCTGGTAGAGGAATGGTTCTATTCCAGAATGATAAATCTCCTGTTTCTGAATCCACATAAGCAAAATAAACATCTTTTCTCCACTTCCATTCTCCATCTATACCACCAATAACGTAAATTCTATTGTCCTTTACCGCAAAGGAATGATATTGCAGAGGGGAAAAGAGTTTTCCTGCCTTCCAGGGAGTGGAAATAGAACCATCCTGATTTATTCTTGCATAAAAAATATCATCACTTACCTTATACTCTCCATTTTCTCTTTTTAATCCTCCCAGAATATAAATCCATCCATTTGAAATACTTACTGAAAATCTTGAAATATCTTCCACAGGTAAAGGCTCCACCTCCTGCCAATAAGAGATATTACCTCCAGAGTCAACTTTTCCATAATAAACTCTCTTTCCTTCAACTCTATAAGCATAGCCGTTATAAACATTGAAGAAACAAACTCCCTCAGGCTGGGTATAACTTTTTTCCCAGCTTCCCAGATATCCTCCACCATTCATTCCCACAGCATACTCATAACTATCAATTCCGCTTTCAGGGTCCTGAGAAGAGAAGTTTGCTATCAGAGCCTCTCCAGAATTTACTCTATCCTTTTCCACCTCTATCAACGGAACTTCCGGTGGAGTTCCATCGTATCTTAAAATAATACTGGCATTATTCCTGTAATCCACATTTCCTGCTCTATCCTTAAGCCAGAGGTATAAAGGATTCTCACCATGTAGAAATGTTCTTGCTGTAAAGGGTTTTTCTTCTGTATAAACTCCATCTTCATTATTTTCCGGTGGAGTTCCCACTTTCCAGTAAGCTCCTTTTATTCCAGAAAAATCAACAGGATTCTTCCAGTCAATGACATATACTCCATCACATTTCCAGCTGGCTTCTTTCCTTCCATCTGCTGTCAAATCACCGGGTGAAGCAGGAGCTTTTTCATCCACAGTTGGACTCAAGAAATAATACGAAAAACAACTTATTGGTGCTGTAATGGTGTTATTTACCACATCTATCGTGGCATTCTCCAGCGCCTCCCATTTTTTCTCTTCAAAAACATAGTGATATATCTTTATTGTCTCTGTACTCTCTTCAATCCTTTCTCCGGTCTTTTCATCCAGTGGAAGATCTTCTTCTCTATATCTCATTGTCAAATACGCATTATAAAAGCCCGGTGGTGGTTCATTGAACTTTAATGTGGGTTTAAATTCATATACATAACCTCCAATAACAAAATAGTCTCCTTCCGGTGGATTATCAGCAATATCTTTAAAAGTAGTGGTGGAAATTGGTGTTATGGTTATATATTGAGTGGTGTCATACCAGCCATTTTTTAATTCAACCTGAACATTTCCCCATGGGTCTTTAACTATCCCTCCTGAAGGATGAACCTCCGTTCCTATCAATACCGTAATCGTATCTTTTACAACTTCATTAACGATTAATCTTACATAATATTTTCCATTAAATCCCGTAACATCCCAGAAACCAAGATAATCTTCTTCCAGTACCGGTATATCTGATTCTTTTATCAAATACCATGTGACCTTATCAGTTGAATATTCCACCCGATAATAGCTGACATCTGTTCCTGTTACAAAAGGCGCCCATCCTTTTATAGGAATATAAACATGTCCCGACTTAACCTCTGGATTTAACCTTACAGTAAAAGTATCAGCATTTACATTTAAAAGTAAAAAGTCATCCTTTGTATCATCTCCATTCCATTCAAAAATATATTCAGGGTTATTTTGTTCTGTATCCGGGTAGAATGGGCCCTCTATCATCCAGGAACTCCTCCGTCTATAACTTGTCCAGATATCACCTTCTATTTCTGGCCAGATCTGAATTCTCTTCACCTCATCAGGTGATGAAAGATAATTATAGCCACTTTTTCCAATATCAAATACACCACCAAAAGTAGTTGTTGCTTTTAAATTAAAAAATAGAGATTTCCTCTCTTGGTTTATTCTTATATTCTCTACTTTTATATTTATATCCTCTGGATATTGATAGGCTATATCAACATTCCCACTAATTATCTCTCCTTGTGGGGAACTACCATCTCCTCTTTTTAACAAAATTTCAATATTTCCCCGTTCATAAATAGAGTTGTTACTCACATATTGATCTTTATACTCCTTTTCCCCTGTAAGTATATATTCTGTCCAATAATTTACCCAAATATTTGCTGCTCCATAGGAAATATCTTCACCAAAAATTTCATAAGTAGCTCCATCTGCCCATAACCAGAATTGAGTTTCTCCCGCAGGAACCTCAAAGTAAAATGTCTCTTCTCCCCAACTAGGAAAAACATAACCCCACCATTCTGTATCACCAATATTAACCCACTCTCCAGCAGAAATATCTTTTATTTTTTTATAATAGTAATTTTCTCCTATAACTGCCCAAAGTATATACATTGTTGTGGGACGATTAAACATTATCCCAGCAAAACAATTATCTTCCCATTTAGCTCTAACTTTTACAAATTGGTTTCTTGAGTATCTTATTAAAATGGGACCTTTACCTACCCCTCCTTGACCTTCTTTACTATGATGCTCTT
>QMOP01000006.1 GCA_003650255.1 Caldisericota bacterium | reverse complement strand
GGAAATAACAAAAGTTGTAAGTTTCCTCGGAGTTAAAAAAACACCATTTATTCTTCCATTCTGCCATAATATTTTAGTTGAAGGATCAGATTTTAATTTTAAAGTAAATGAAAAGTTTATTGAGATAGAATTAAAAGTAACTTCAGTTTCAAAGACAGGAGTTGAAATGGATGCTTTGTTTGGAGTATCAGCAGGAATTTTAAATATTTATGATATGTTAAAATTTTTGAAAAAGGATATGAAAATTGAGATTGAACTTATTTATAAAAAAGGTGGGAAAAGTGGAGTTTACAGGAAGAGTTAGATCAATTTCAATATCTTCAAAGAGAGGTGAGAAAAAGAAAAATGTAAAAGTTGCTATTTTAAGGAAAAATTATGGTATTTTAAAAGATGCACATGCTAAAAAAGATAGTTTAAGACAAGTGAGTTTACTTATGTGGGAATCAATAAAAAGGATGAGAAGAAGAGGGTTAGAGGTAAAAGAGGGAAGTTTTGCTGAGAATATCACAACAGAAGGGATAAATTTAAGAAAATTGAAAAAGGGAGATAGAATTTTTATTGGAGAGAATGTAATACTTGAAGTAAGTAAAATTGGTAAAGAGTGTTTATCTCCCTGTAGTATTTATAAAAGAGTTGGCTACTGTATAATGCCAAAGGAAGGAATATTTGCTAAAGTTTTAAAAGGAGGAAAGATAAAGGTTGGAGATAAAATAACATTTTCCCATTTGGTCAAATGAGAAAATGATAGATGTTGCAATCATTACTGTAAGTACAAGTTGCAGTAGAGGAGAAAGAGAGGATTTAAGTGGAAAGGAGATAAAGAAGATACTTGAAGAGAAGGGGGGCTACCAGGTTTTGTATTATGAGATAATACCGGATGATAAGGAACTTATACAGAACCGACTTATTTATTATTCAGGAAAAGTTGATTTGATTCTTACAACCGGTGGAACTGGTCTTGGGCCGCATGATGTTACTCCTGAAGCAACACTTGAAGTGATTGATAAATTTATTCCCGGGTTTAATGAATTTATGATGTTTGAGGGACTTAAATATACTAAAAGAGCACTTTTATCAAGAGGTGTTTCAGGAGTAAGAGGAGGAAGTTTGATAATAAATCTTCCTGGTTCTCCAAAAGCAGTAAAAGAGGGATTACCCACTATAATTGATGTTATCCCTCATGCAATAGATATGATTAATGGGAAAGGGCATGATTAACTGTTTAAAACTTTTATTTATTTTTTCAAAGATAAGTTTTTTTGCTATTGGTGGTGCGTATTCATTTATACCTGTTATTGAGAAAGAACTTGTTGAAAAAGCACAACTTATTACAAGAGAGGAGTTTCTTGAAGTATTTGGTATGACAAGGGTCTTTCCCGGTGCAATATCAATATATTTTGCAACTTATACTGGATATAAAATTGCTGGAATTCCTGGAATTATAGCAGCGAACCTTGGAGTATTTATTGTTCCTGTTTTTATAATGTTTATTGCAGCATATTTCTACATGAAATATAAGAAAATTCCGCAGATTGAGAGTGGTCTTAATGTTGTTCAACTTGCTGTATTTTCAATGATAATTGGTATTGCTTTAAAAATGATAGACAAAGTTTCCACTATTTCAATAAAGGGACTTTTTGTGATAATTCTTTCATTTATCCTCTACTTTTTTTTAAAAATTCACCCGATTTTTATAATTCTCTTAGCATTTTCATTTGGAACCCTTTTTAGATTTCCTTGATAAGAGGTAATGTTGATAATTTTGTGTAAATTCATAGGTGCTACTCCTTAGGGAAAAACATTTTTTCCTGTTTTCCTCAAACTATGATCCACATCTCTTGGCGCAAGAAGTAAAAAGTACTTGACAGATCTTTTATTTTGTGTTACGTTTTTTAAAAAAGTAACACAAAAGGAGGAGGAATGTTTGGAAAAAGCAAATTCCAGGTTTTGATGACAGGGGTTTTATTTTCTTCAGTTTTTCTCTTTGCAGAAGAGGTTTCTTCCATCCAGCTGGGAGAGATTGTGGTAACCGCTACAAGACTGGATGAGTTAGTGAAAGAACTTCCGGTAACCGCTGTGGTGATAACCGGAGAAGAGATTGAGAAGTCTCAGGCCAGATTTATAAATGATATTTTAGAAGAGGTTGCGGGAATCAGCCTTTCGGGGATGGATGCCTCCGGAAGAAGTCCGGTAGTAACCCTGCGCGGTGTTTATGATTATAATTCCAGTTATGTTTTGGTGCTTGTGGATGGAATGCCAATAAATTCTCCAGATACAGGAAAACCCTATATTGATGCAATACCTCTATCCAACATTGAAAGGATAGAGATAATAAAGGGAGCAAGTTCCAGTTTATGGGGTAGTTATGCTGTGGGAGGAGTGATAAATATTGTCACTAAGGAGGCTAAAGAGACCTCAGCTAATGTTTCCCTCTCTTTAAGTGAATGGAATACAAAAATTTTAGATTTTTCCGGGCAGGCTCTTTTACCCGGCAATATCTACCTCAATATTGCAGCAAATTCTAAGGTGAGTGATGGCTGGAGGGACCTTTCAAATTATGATATTCAGACCTTTGGAGGATCCTTAAATAAGGAGGATAAAGAGTTAGGTTTAAAAACATCCTTAAGCTTTGGTTATTATGAAGATGATCACAAGACCCCGGGATATTTAACTGAAAAACAGTGGAAAGATGGTAACCTTGAGGCTGCTGATACCAGTTACTGGTGTGCGGGAGGAAGGCAAAAGAATGGTTATATAAAATTGATGATTAAAAAAGAGTTATCCGCTAATCTTTCCGGAAGATTAAATTTGAGTTATTTCAACAAGGGCTACACATTTTATTATCGCTCAAAAGGAGGGAGTGCTGATGTGAATGATGTTGATGTGTTTTCCGGTAGTTTACAGTTTAGGGGAGAGATATCTAAAAATAAGTTTACTGTGGGACTGGATATAGATAAAGGCAGAGTGGATAGTAGAAATTATGGTGCAGATGCGGATAAGGAGGAGATTGATAAGGATATTTTAAATAAACATAAGGATACTGATATTCACAAATTTGCTGTTTATCTTCAGGATATGTGGAAAATTCTTGACTGGCTAAATCTGAATATGGGGTTAAGATATGATAGACTCAAACATGATATAACTGATAAGATTAATGATGAGAAATATAGTCCAGAAGTTTCTGCTCTCAGTCCAAATTTTGGATTACTCTTTAAGGTTACCTCCAGATTGAATCTTTTCACTTCCATAAGTAAAGCCTTCCGGTTGCCAACTGAATCTCAGTTCTGTAAGAATCCGGATCTTGAGCCGGAGAAGGGGATGAATTACGAAGCAGGAATGAAGTTTTTTTCTGAAAAGTTTTTTTACCAGTTGAGTCTCTACCGGATGGATCTAACAGATAAAATTACTTATGAAGAGGTGGGAGGAAGCTGGGTATTACGCAATGTGGGAAAGGTGAGGTATCAGGGTATAGAGCTTACCTCCGGTTTGGAGCTTTTTAAAGGAGTTTCTCTTTCTCTTTCCGGTGATATAACTCAGACAGAGATTCTTAAAGAACCAAAATATCCTGAAAGAGAGGGTAAAGGTCTCAGGCAGGTTCCTCTCTGGAAGGTTTCTTTGGGATTGGGATATGTGAGTGATACGGGTTTTGGGATAAGATTTGATTTCAAGAGGATAGGAGAATGGTATATGGATTATGAGAATGAGGAGAAATATCCGGGATATTTTAGGGGAGATTTAAAATTATCCTGGGATAGAGAGAATGTGAGTTATTACATAACAGTTGATAATATCTTTGATGAAAAGTACTGTCGCAAAGCATATACTTCATATGGAAAAAAGCGTTATTATCCAGCTACACCCAGAACATTTTCAGCGGGAGTTAGGATAAAATTTTAATTAAAATATTATAAGGATAATGGATAAAAAAATCTTAAAGGGGATACTATTTGCAGTTATCCTTATATTTGTTCTTATCTCCTTTTTATATAAAGAAAGGGAATATGAAAAAAAGGAAAAAAAACATATCTATGAGAGAATCGTCTCTCTCTCCTGTACCACTGAGATTCTCTGCGCTTTGGGAGCGGAGGATAAGATTGTGGCTATAAGTGATATAGATAAGGAGAGTCCTTATTATGAGATTCTTAAGGATAAACCCAGGTGTGGAGGAGGTATCAGAAATGTGAATGTGGAGAAGGTTCTGGGATTTAAGCCGGATCTGGTCTTTTGCTGGAGAGGGCAGGCGGATATTTTGAGGGAAAGGGGATTGAATGTTTATGCTGTAGGGACCTATGACCTGGAAGGGGTAATGGGTTTAATTATGGATGTGGGGAGGCTGGTGGGAAAGGAGAGAGAGGCAAGAAGGATTGTCTCTTTTATGAGGGAGGAGATAAAGAGAATAAGTGAGAGATTGAAAAAGGTGAAAAATAGACCTTTGGTTTATTTTGAAGCCCATACCCTGGGTAAAACAAGAGGAAAAGGTTCTCTCACCCATGATCTGATTACCCGGGCAGGCGGGATAAATATTGCTAAAGATGAAGTGGTTCCTTTTCCATTACTTTCTCAGGAGTTTATAATAACAAAAAATCCAGATGTAATTATTGTGGAAGAATATGGAGCATCTCCCGAAGAAGTAAAGAAAAGGGATGGCTGGCAGAACATTAAAGCTATTGTGAATAACCGGGTTTATAGAAGCCATGTATATTTTACCAGTTATACTCATAGATGTATTGAGGGTTTAAAACAGTTTGCAAAATGGTTTCATCCTGAGTTATTTAAAGAATGAGGAAGAATCTGGTTTTAATATCTCTTAGTGCAGGCCTTTTTTTGACATTATTGGCAACTCTGACTATAGGTCCTATTCGTATTCCATTCGGAACAGTGGTTAAAATATTATTTTCTAAAATTATCCCTATACCTCAAACCTGGCCTAACAATTTTTACGAAATTATAATTAATGTCAGGTTACCGAGAATATTATTGGGTATTCTAATTGGAGGTGCTTTAAGTGTTTCTGGATGTGCGATGCAGGGGCTTTTCAGAAATCCCATGGCCTCACCTTATGTCTGTGGAGTGGCATCTGGTGGTGCTTTTGGTGCTTCATTAATTATAGTTTTAGGATTACCACAAGTTTTGATAATGCCTGTAGCATTTCTCTTTTCACTACTGGTTGTTTTCCTTGTTTATCATTTAGCAAAAATAGGCAGGAGAATTCCTGTAGAGACTTTACTCCTTTCCGGTATTGCCTTTTCACTCTTCTTCTCCGCTCTTACTTCTTTTATTCAATATGTGGCTGAGGAAGGACAACTTCGTCAGATTATATTCTGGCTTATGGGGGGATTATGGGCAAGCAACTGGAATAAGGTATTAAGTGTTTTTCCTGTTATTTTTTTAGGTATATTATGCCTTCTATATTTTAGTCGGGAATTAAATATTCTTCTTTTAGGTGAAGATCATGCTCTGGATGTCGGAGTGGATGTGGAAAATGCAAGGAAAATTATTCTTATTTTAGGTGCACTTACTACTTCATCTGCGGTAGCAACCTGTGGAATTATAGGATTTGTGGGTTTAATTGTTCCTCATTTAATGAGGATTATTATCGGTCCTGACCATCGATTTCTTCTGCCTGCCTCTTGCCTTTGTGGCAGTATATTTCTGGTCTGGGTTGATACCTTTGCCCGTACTTTAATCTCTCCCACTGAACTTCCGGTGGGAATAATCACCGCTTTAATTGGTGTTCCATTTTTTCTTTTTTTATTAAGAAGGAGGAAGAGACTGAGCGGTTTCTGATATGGAATTGAAAGTTCTGGATTTAAGTTTTTTCTATAACAGTGTAAAGGCTCTTGAAGAAGTCTCCTTAGAGGTGAGGGGAGGAGAAGTATTGGGAATTATCGGTCCGAATGGTTCAGGTAAAACTACACTTCTTAAATGTATGAACAGAAAATTAAATCCAAAGATGGGGGTAGTTTTAATTGAGGGTAAGAATATTCTTGGAATGTCTCGTAAAGAAATAGCAAAAAATATAGGTTTTGTTCCTCAACTCTCTTCTATCTCCTTTCCTTTCACTGTCTTTGATATAGTCCTGATGGGAAGATATTCCCATACTAAGGGTTTCCGTAGGGAGAGAGAGGAGGATTTATCCATTACTCAGAAATGTTTAGAACTTACCGGCATAAAACATTTATCTAAAAGGTTTATAACCGAGATTTCAGGTGGTGAATATCAGAAGGTAATCATTGCCCGTGCCCTTGCTCAGGAGCCAAAGGTTTTACTTTTAGATGAACCAACCCTGCATCTGGATATGAATCATCAGATAGAGATATTAGATTTAGTTAAAAATCTTGCTCAAAGAAAAAGATTGGTAGTGGCAATGGTTTTACACGATTTAAATCTTGCGGCAAGATACAGTGATAAAATTCTGATTCTGAAGAAGGGGAAAATTTTTGCTTCCGGATTACCGGAAGAGGTGCTCAATATGAAGAATATTGAGGAGGTTTACGGGATTGAAGTGGAAATAAGTCGCAGTAATAAAAATGGCTTTTTGAATATTATTCCAATTTCAGCAAGAAAAAAATTATGAATAAGTTATTGCCCTGGTCAGGATATTATTACAGGAGCAAGAAGAGAGGGAAGATGCAGGGAAAGGTGGGGATATTTTTCTCCCGATCATTGTTAATGAAAAATGATTTGAAACTGGTTGATTTATTGATAAGGAAACTGGAGGAGAGAAATATTGAGGTTATGGCTGTTTTTGCTCAAAAAAAAGAGTATGGAGGAGAAGGACTGGAGGAAGGAATTAGATTGTTAAAAGGTGTAGATTTAATTATTAACTTAGAATCATCCTTTCTCATCCAGCAGCCAATATTAGAGGAGAGGAAGAATATTTTAGAGGAAATCGGAGTTCCGATTATTCAGACAATTTATTCAAGTTCAAGAACAGAAAAAGAGTGGAGAAAAAATCCTCAGGGGATAACTCCCACAACTCAAATCTACTGGGTTGCTCAACCCGAATTTAATGGAGTAATTGAACCAGTCCTAATTTCCTGTCGTGATGAAAAGAGCAAGGATACATTTGGTAGAAGAAGGCCGGTGGAGAAAAGAGTGGAGTTTTTAATAGATAGAGTTTATGCCTGGTTAAAACTCTATCGTCTTCCACCCGGGGAAAGAAGGATAACCTTTCTTTTACATAACTCTCCCTGTGCAGGTGTGGAAGCATCAGTGGGAGGAGCAGCAGGACTTGATACCATGGAGAGTGTGGTAAGGATTATGAAGGAGATGAAAAGAAAGGGATATAAGATAGAGAATTGTCCGGAAAATGGGAAGGAATTGATTGACCTTATTTTGAAGAGGAAAGCAATTAGTGAATTTCGCTGGACAACTGTGGATGAAATAGTGAAGAAGGGAGGGGTGATAGAATTTATCACTGTGGAGAAGTATAATCAATGGTTGAATGAACTTCCTCCTTCAGTTAGAGAGAAGATGCTTTCCTCTTGGGGCAAACCACCGGGAGAGGGTATGGTTTATGAGGGTAAAATAGTGGTAACTGGGATAAATTTTGGAAACATAAATATTCTGGTTGAACCCAAGAGGGGATGTTATGGAGCAAGATGTGATGGCAGGGTATGTAAAATCTTGCATGATCCCAGGATTCCTCCCACCCATCAGTGTTTTGCCACCTATAGATGGGCGCAGGAAAATTCTGATGCTCTTATTTCTGTGGGAACGCATGGATATATAGAATTCCTGCCTGGTAAATCTGTTGGTCTAAGCAGGGAATGTTTTCCTGAGATTATTGTAGGAGATAAACCACATCTTTATATCTATACAGTGAAAAATCCGGCAGAGGGAGTGCTTGCCAAACGCAGAGCTTATGCTACCTTAGTTGACCATATGATTCCGGTAATGAAAAGATTTGAGCCTTATGGAGAAATTGCCGAAATTGAAGAACTTCTTGCACAATACCAGAAAGCAATAGAGTTAAATGAAAGAAAAAGGAGTAGTGTCATTTTAAAAGATCTTTTGGAGTTGGCAGAAAGAAATAAGATGTTAAAGCCCCAGATCACCCGCCTGCGCCGAAGCCTCGGCGGGCAGGCCAGAGTATCAGAGCACCAGATAATAAAGATATTACATGAAAAGATTGAACTGATAAAAAGTTCAAAAATAAATATTGGGATGCACATTTTAAGTAAAGTTCCAGGGAAAAAAGAAAAGGAAAATCTATATTCCTGTATCATAGAACATGCTAAAATAAGGAAAGATAAATTTTTTAAAAAATTAGAAATGATTAAAAGAGAAATTCCTGAACTTCTTAAAGGACTGGAAAAAAAATACATCAAGCCAGGTGCTTCTGGACTTTTAACCAGAGGGAAAATAGAGGTGCTGCCTACCGGAAGGAATTTCTATAGTATTGACCCGAGAAGCATTCCTACTCGGGCCTCCTGGAAGGTGGGAATAAAGATGGCAGATGAACTTTTAAATAAGTATTTAAAGGAGGAGGGTAAATATCCGGAAAGTATCGGGATGGTTTTATGGAGTATAGATGCCTATCGGGCTGATGGTGAACAGATTTCACAAATTCTGTATCTTCTGGGAGCAAAACCTGTATGGACTGAAACCGGGATTGTAAAAGGAGTAGATATTATTCCTTTAAAAGAATTGAAGAGACCCCGTATAGATGTAACCATCAGAACAAGCGGTATCTTCCGGGATACACTCCCCCATCTTATTGAATTACTCGATGAAACAGTACAGAAAATTGCCTCCCTTCCTGAACCAGAGGAGATGAATTTTCTGAGAAAGCATGTTCTTGAGTATATTGAGAAGTGCAGGCTATCCAAAGATCGGCTGGATATTTTCCGGAAAGCAACCTATCGCCTTTTCTCTGCTCAACCCGGAAGTTATGGTAATGGTGTCAGTTTAATGATTGCTTCCAGTGCCTGGCGAAGTATGAAAGATTTAGGAGAGATTTATATAGAGAGAGGTGGATATGCCTATGGTAAGAAAGTTTTTGGCAGGAGTTCTCATGAGGAATTTGCCCATCAGTTGAGTAAAGTGGAGACAATCTTTCACAAACTGGCTTCTGATGAGACAGACCCACTTGATTGTTGCTGTTTTTATGATTTTCAGGGAGGAATGTATTCAGCAACCAAATCTTTGAAAGGGAAGGAACCAAGAATTTACTGGGGAGATACCCGTGATCCGCAAAGACCTCAAATAAGGGAGATGAAGGAAGAGATTGAAAGAATAGTTCGCACCCGACTCTTGAATCCAGAATGGATTGAGGGGATGAAAAAACATGGATATAAAGGGGCAGGAGATATTTCAAAAAGGGTTGTGCGTCTTTATGGCTGGGATGCTTCTGCCGAGGTTGTGGATGACTGGATATTTGATGAGGTTACCAGAACATTTGTATTAAATGATGAAAATAGAAAATTCTTTGAAGAAAATAACCCCTGGGCATTGGAGGAGATGGCAAGACGACTTCTGGAGGCAGAAAAGAGAGGAATCTGGAAGGCAGACCCTGATGTTCTTAAAGGATTGCAGGATAAATATCTTGAGATTGAAGGGTGGCTGGAAGAGAAAATGGGAGATGTGAATGGAGAATTTCAGGGTGGAAACATTGATGTATTTACTAAAAATTTTCTAAAATCAAAGGAGAGGGGAAGATGAGTTGTAGAAAAACAGTATTTCCTTTTACTGCTATTGTAGGACAGGAGAAGATGAAGAAGGCACTTATTTTAAATGCGATTAATCCTAATTTAGGAGGAGTTTTAATTCGGGGCGAGAAAGGAACTGCAAAATCTACAATAGCAAGAGCTTTAGCTGATTTATTACCTGAGATAGAAGTGGTAAAGGATTGTCCGTTTAATTGTGATCCGAATGATATTCATCTGCTCTGTGTTAACTGTCGTAAAAAGTTGGAGAAGGGAGAGAAACTCAAGGTGATAAAGAGGAAGATGAAGGTAGTTGATTTGCCACTGGGAGCAACCGAGGATAGGGTAGTGGGAACATTGGATATAGAGAAGGCAATAAAGAAGGGAGAGAAAAATTTTGAGCCAGGACTCCTGGCAGAGGTGAACAGAGGTATACTTTATGTAGATGAGGTGAATTTACTTGATGATCATCTGGTGGATATACTTCTGGATGCAGCAGCAATGGGAGTAAATATTGTAGAAAGGGAGGGAGTATCCTATTCTCATCCAGCAAAGTTTATTTTGGTTGGAACAATGAATCCAGAGGAAGGAGAATTACGACCGCAACTTCTTGATAGATTTGGTCTCTGTGTAGAAGTTCACGGATTGAGAGATCCAGAGGAGAGAATGGAAGTGGTTAGGAGATGTATTGAGTATGAGGAGGATCCACATAAGTTTGAAAGGAAGTGGGAGAAGAGACAAAAGAGTTTGAGAGAAAAGATACTCAAAGCACAGAGCATCTTTCCTCAGGTGAGTTATTCAAAAGAGATGTTAAAACTGGTTACTCAGATTGCTATTGATATGGGAGTGGATGGGCATCGTGCAGATATTGCCATGATAAAAACAGCAAGAACAATTGCTGCCTTTCATCAAAGAAAGGAGGTTACAGAACAGGATATAAAGGAGGCAGCAGAGTTAGTTCTTCCTCACCGGATGAGAAAAAAACCTTTTGAAAAACCTCAGGTTGAATTGGAGAAAATAAATCAGATAATTGAAAAGTTAAGAAAAAAGAATAAAAATCAGGTGGTAAGAAGTGAAGCAAAGAAATCGGAAGATAAGAGAGAAAAAGAAGGAGGTGAAGGGGAAGAGAGTAAAGAGGAGAAAGAAGGAGACCAGGAAATTAAATTTGAAGCAGGAAAGTCATTTCCAGTAAAAAGGATAACTTTACCTAAGGATAAAGTAGAAAGAAGAGGGAATGGAAGAAGGAGTAAGACAAAGACAGATTCCAAACTCGGACGTTATGTGCGAAGTAAGATTCC
The DNA here is from genome assembly GCA_003650255.1 of Caldisericota bacterium. GTDB lineage: Bacteria > CG03 > CG03 > B21-G15 > B21-G15 > B21-G15. Next base: position 7,582 of record QMOP01000006.1, on the reverse strand, counting down.
TCAAGGTAAAACCAATGATATTGCTTTTGATGCTACTTTAAGAGCTGCTGCTCCCTATCAGAATGAAAGAAAGAGGAAGAATAATAGAGGTGTGGTTATAGAAACTCAGGATATAAGAAGGAAAGTGAGAGAGAGGAAAACTGGCAATACGATTATGTTTGTGGTTGACTCCTCTGGTTCAATGGGAGTAAATCAGAGGATGAGGGAAGTAAAAACTGCAATTTTATCCCTTTTGGTGGATGCTTATCAGAAAAGGGATAGGGTGGGATTAGTAGCTTTTAAAGGCAGGGAAGCGGAAATATTATTACCTCCCACTTCAAGTGTGGAGATGGCAAAAGAATGTTTAGAAGAGTTACCTACAGGAGGAAGAACTCCATTATCTAAGGGATTATTAAAAGGTTTTGAGGCATTAAAAAAGGAGTTAATGAGAAATTCAAAAGTAAATCCTTTATTGGTTCTAATTACTGATGGAAAAGCGAATGTGAGTATTAGCGAGAATAATGCTTTTGAGGAGGCAAAGAAGGTAGCAGAAGAGATAAATAAAGCAGGGATAAAGTCAATGGTGATTGATGTAGAAGCAGGTTTTGTTAGTTTTGGAAAGAGTAGGGAGATAGCCACCTCTCTTGGAGCCATTTATTGCAGGATAGAAGATTTAAAGGCAGATAATATTGTTCAAGCAATAAAAGATAATTTTTTAACTCGTCGACAAAAAACACGGCTGGCAAAAAATGTGCAATAAAGGGAAGTGGTTTTCCCCTCAGGGGACGCTCACGAGAGTGGTTCGCTCTGCTCGCTGCGGTGGAAAGCACCATGTCCTCGCTCGCAAAGCCCCTTCGGGAAAAACCACCTACCATTCGCTATTTGCTATTAAGTAAAATCTCAAACACCATTTTCGCAACAAAGCAAAAAAACACTTGACAAATTAAATGATAATGATTATCATTATTAATGGGAGGTGAAAGTTATGAGGTATAGGAGAGGATTTAGAGGTGGGTTTTTGAAAAGAATATCAAGATGGACAAAATCAAGAATGGCGATACTGGATGTTTTTAGGAGAGTAAAGGGACATTTAAGTGCAGATGAAGTTTTTCTTCGTTTAAGGAAAAATTATCCAAACATAGGAATTGCAACTGTTTATAGAAATCTTGATTATCTTCATAAAAAGGGGATTCTCAGTCGTTTTCAATTTGGAAATAATAAGGCAAGTTATGAACTTTCAGAAAAATTTTTAAAAGGAGTTCAACATCACCATCATCTTATATGTACTAACTGTGGAAAGGTTATTGATTATACTGATTTTATAAAGGAAGAAACAGATTTAATAAGAGAAATGGAAAAAGCACTTTCAAAAAAATATGGTTTTAAAATTCAATCACATCAATTGCATTTCTATGGAATATGTAAAGATTGTATGAAAGGAGGTGATCAAAATGCCGTGGGGTGATGGAACTGGTCCATTAGGTCTTGGTCCAATGACTGGAAGAGCAGCAGGTTATTGCGCTGGTTATCCTGTTCCAGGTTACATGAATCCCATTCCTGGAAGAGGATTCTGGGGATGGGGAAGAGGATGGGGTTGGTTTGGAAGAGGTTTTGGTTTTTGGGGAAGAGGAAGAGGTTGGAGATGGAGATGGTTCTGGAGACTGCCTTTTTGGGGTGGAGTTTATCCACTTTATACACCCTATTACACACCCTATAGTAAAGTAGAGGATTCTGAGAAGAAGTAAGAGAAAAAAATTTGAAAAGGAGGTGAGATTATGCCTTTTGGTATGGGCCCCTATGGATGGTTTTGGCTCTGGCAAAATTACCCTTATTTTTCGCCTTTTGGATATTTAACACCAGAAGCAGAATTGAATTTTCTAAAACAGCAGAAGGAGTTTTTGGAAGCGCAACTTAAAGCAATTGAGGAAAGGATACAGGAGTTAGAGAGTAGTAACAAATAGCTTTAAAATAAGATAATATCTGACTGAGGATAGAGGAGAATCAGTAAAAAGGGGGTTAAATGATTTGTATTACATCCACTGGAACTACAATGGATGCTATGGTGGATTACCGTTTTGGAAGATGTTCCTATTTCTTATTCATTGATGAAGAGAAAGAGAGTATTATAGAAGTAATTCCAAATCCCAATTTAGAGGTTTTACATGGTGCTGGAGTTCAGTCAGCACAGATTGTTGCTGAAAAAAAACCAAAACTTCTCATCACAGGAAATATTGGTCCAAATGCGTATAGTTTGCTTACAAGTGCAGGGGTTAAAGTTGCAGCAGGATTTTTTGGAAAGGTTAGTGATGCGGTTAAGGAGTATAAGTCAGGTAAATTGAAATTGATTGATGCTCCCAATGTTCCAGGGCATTTTGGTAAAGGAAGTGGAAATAGAAGATGATTGTTGATATAACTCAATTGCAGCCAGGAGAGAAAGGAATGGTTGTTGATATTCAGGGAGGATGGGGATTAATCAGAAAACTTGATGCACTTGGGATAAGAAGAGGGGTTAAAATTATGAAAATTAGTTCACAGTTCTTAAGAGGTCCTGTTATTATTCAGGTTGGAGGAACACAGGTTGCTATTGGTTTTGGAATGGCAAAGAGAATTATAGTAGATAAAATATGAAAAAAATCCTCTTAATGGGAAATCCCAATGTTGGAAAAAGTGCTATTTTCTCTCGTCTTACTGGAGTCCATGTTATAACTTCAAACTATCCAGGAACAACTATTGAATATACGAAAGGATATATAAAACTTAGAGATGAAAAAGCAGAAATTATAGATGTTCCTGGAGTGTATTCTTTAAGTGCTTTAAGCAAAGCAGAAGAAATAGCATTAAGAATGTTTGAAGATGGGGATGTGATTATAAATATTGTTGACTCTACAAATTTAGAAAGAAATTTAAATTTAACCTTACAGTTATTGAAGAAAAAAAAGCCAATTGTTGTTGTCCTTAATTTCTGGGATGAGACAAAGCACAGAGGTGTAAATATTGATGTAAAGGAACTTGAGAATTTTCTTGGAGTTCCTGTTGTCCCTACTTGTGGAATAACAGGTGAAGGAATAAAAGAACTTGTGGATAGATTGGATGAAGCAAAAGAGGGGAGTATTTTTTATGAGACAGATGAGGATAGGTGGAGTATAATTGGAAGGATTGTAGGTAAAGTTCAAAGATTAACTCACAGACATCATACTTTTCTTGATAGATTGGGAGAATTTTCAGTAAAACCTTTAACAGGAATTCCGATTTCTATAATAGTTATTTACCTTACTTTTAAAATAATCAGATTTATAGGTGAAACTCTTATTGGTTATATATTTGAACCACTTTTTGACAAACTTTGGCTTCCTGTTGTAAGTAAAATTTCAGAGATTTTACTTCCTTATAAATTTTTACATGAGATTCTTATAGGAACTCTTATAGATGGGAAAATAGATTTTGGATTATCCTTTGGCATTTTAACAACAGGACTTTTTGTTCCAGTAGCAATGGTTCTTCCTTATGTTTTTGCTTTTTATCTTGTTTTAAGTTTTTTAGAAGATTCTGGATATCTTCCAAGATTGGCTGTTCTTTTTGACAGGGTAATGCACCTGGTTGGGTTACACGGAGTTTCAATAATACCAATGCTTTTGGGGCTTGGTTGTAATGTTCCAGGAGCACTTGCAACAAGAATCATGGAGAATAGACGAGAGAGATTTATTAGTGCAATTCTTCTGGCTATTTCTGTTCCATGCATGGCACAGATCGCTATGATTGTTGGTCTTGTAGGTAGATATGGTTCATCAGCACTCTTTTATGTCTTTGGAATACTTTTTTTGATTTGGCTTGTTCTTGGGATTATTTTAAATAAGATTCTTAAAGGCGAAGCACCAGAAATATTTGTTGAAATTCCACCTTATAGAATTCCTTATTTTGTTTCACTTTTTAAAAAGGTATGGATGAGAGTTAAATGGTTTTTAAATGAGGCAGTTCCATTTGTTTTACTTGGTGTTTTTATAATAAATATCCTTTATACTTTTAGAATTATTGATTTTGTGGGGAAGTTTACAGAGCCAATAGTAACAAAACTTTTTGGTCTTCCTTCAGAAGCAGTGTCAGCACTTATGATTGGTTTTTTAAGAAAGGATGTTGCAGTTGGGATGCTTGCTCCATTGAACTTAAATCTTAAACAGTTAATTATTGCAAGTGTAATTCTTGCAATATATTTTCCATGTGCAGCAACTTTTGCTGTTCTTATAAAAGAACTTGGAATAAAGGATATGTTGGAAGCAACTTTTATTATGATTATTACCGCATTTTTTGTTGGTGGTGTATTAAATTTATTGCTCTGAATATGGGTAAATATATTGAAGAGGCAAAGAAAAGGTTTTATGAGATTGTTAAAGAGAGAAATCTTTTGAATAGGAAAGTTGTTATAAAGTCAAGAGTTCTTACTCCTCAGGAGGCAATTGGAAATCCAGATAGACGTGATTTCCCCCTTCTTAAAGGGAAAGAGAGAATTATGGAAGCGAAGTTTAAAGATAGTGTTGGACATGTTTTTACAGATATGCCAGGAAATTATGAAGATTCGTTGAAGAATATTTTGAATAAGGAATTGAAAAACAATTTTCATAGAGCAGTTTTGATTGCATCAATGAATGCTGTGTTAAAGAGTTTAGGTTTAATAGAAGGTGTAAGACATTGTAAAGATAATGAACCAGAGGAATGTGCAAAGAAGGTAAGTGAGTATCTTAAGAAGAATTTTAGAAGAAAAAAGAGAGTTGCTTTGATAGGATATCAGCCAGCATTTGTTGATGAATTATCAAAAAGTTTTACATTGAATGTTCTTGATTTAAATAAGGAAAATTTTGGGGAAAGGTATGGTGTTCCTGTTCTTGATGGTGAGAGGTTTTTAAGAGATATTTTGAGTTGGGCTGAAATAGTGCTCTGCACAGGAACTGTTTTTGTGAATAACACAATTGAGGAGATAGCAGAGTTGAAGCCAATAAAAGAAATAGTTTTTTATGGAGTTACTATTTCTGGTATAGCAAGGTTGTTAAATTTGAAAAGAGTATGTTTTTATTCTAAGTGAGGGTAAGATGAAAACTTATCTTGATTGTTTTCCCTGTTTTGTAAGACAGGCGCTTGCAACAGCACGATTATCTACAGATGATTTGAATAAACAAAAAGAGGTTATAAACAGGGTTATGGATATACTTAAAACATTTAACCATGACTCTCCACCACCAGCAATAGCAAGGAAAGTTTATAAAGAGATTAAAAAGATAACAGGAGTTTATGACCCCTATTCTGAGATAAGAAAAAGGGATAATGAAAATATGCTTAAAATATATAGAAATTTAAGGTCAATTATATTAATGGATAAATTTTCACTTTTTACTGCAGCCCGGCTTGCAGCAGGAGGAAATCTTATTGATTGTGGAGTTGGAAAAAATAAGGAGGTTGATGATATTAAAGGTGTTGAAGAGTTGTTAGATAGAATGCCAGCAATAAATGATTTTCTGGATTTAAAGAGAGAACTTAGGAATTCAAGGACTGTTCTGTATTTAGGAGATAATGCTGGAGAGGCGGTTCTTGATAAACTACTTATTGAGTTTATGAAAAAAGAGTTTCCAGATTTAAATGTTATTTATGCTACAAGAGGAGAACCAGTTATAAATGATGTTACTATAGAAGATGCAAAATATATAGGTATGGATGAGGTATGTGATGTGATAAGTAATGGTGATTGTTCTCCTGGAACAATTTTAGATTTCTGTTCAAAAGAATTCTTGCAAATTTTTGATAGTGCAGATTTGATTATTGCAAAAGGGCAGGGAAATTACGAGAGTTTAAGTGAGATAAAGAAAAAAAATATTTATTTTTTACTTCTTGCTAAATGTCCTGTTATTGCTTATGATTTAGGAGTGGAAGTTGGAAGTATGGTGATTAAGAAAGGATGAAGATAAGAGTAGTTTATGACAATAGGGAATTTGAAGGAGGGTTTGAGACAGGATGGGGTTTCTCCTGTTTAATAGAGAGCAAAGGGAAATACCTTCTTTTTGATACAGGAGATAGTGGTGAGAAACTGTTAAAGAATTTAAATAAAACATGTGTTGATTTAAATAAAATTGAAGCAGTTACTATTTCACATGATCACTGGGATCATACAGGTGGATTGGATTTATTTTTAAAAGAGAATAGAAATGCAAAGGTTTATATTCCGTATAATTTTTCTAAGGGTATTAAAGAAATGGTTAAAGATTCAAACCATTCTTATGAGACAGTGGGAGTGAATAGAAAGGAGTTAATTCCAGATGTATTTTCAACACCTGTTTTTGCCAGATTCATGCGTCCAAAGGAACAGGGATTGGTTCTTATAGGAAGTAAAGGATTAGCTTTAATTACTGGATGTGCACATCCTAATATTCTTTTTATGGTAAAGGAAGTGAAAAGGATTTTTTATAAAGATGTAAAGTTTATTCTTGGAGGATTTCATTTACATTTGTATCCGTCTTTTCGTGTTAGAGAAATTATAAAAAACCTTTTTAAAGAAGGAGTGGAATATTTTGCTCCAGCACACTGCACCGGTGATAGAGCAATTAGTATTTTTGAGAAGGAGTGTGGAAGTGGTTTTATTAAAGTCGGAAGTGGAAAAGAAATTGAATGGAGGTGAGTTATGAAAGTGGCAATTGCAACTGATGGTGATTTGGTTTCTCTACATTTTGGAAGATGTGAGGGTTACACATTTTTTGAGATTGAAGATGGAAAGATTGTTTCAAGAGTTTTTGAAGAAAATCCAGGACATCAACCGGGTCTTATTCCAAAATGGTTAAAAGAAAAAGGAGTAAATCTTGTTATTGCAGGTGGAGCAGGACCAAGAGCACAAGAATTTTTTAAGAGTCTTGGAATTGATTTTATTTTAGGGGTTCAGGGAAAAGTGGAAGATGTGATTCAGAAGTATTTAAAAGGAGAACTTGAAGGTGGTGAAAGCACATGTGAACGTTGAGATTTGGAGGTTGAGATGAAGATTGCTGTAAGTTCTACAGGTGGTTCTTTGAATGCTCAGGTGAGTCCAAATTTTGGAAGATGCGCCTATTTTGTTATTGTTGATTCAGAAACAATGAAGTTTGAAATTATGCAGAATCCTGCTGAAGGAATGTTGGGAGGAGCAGGTCCAGAGGCAGCAAGACAGATAAAAGAAAGAGGATGTAGTGTTGTCATAACAGGGCAGGTTGGACCAAATGCTGAAGTAGCATTAAAGCAGTATGGAATAGAGATTGTAAGGGGAGCATCCGGAACGGTTAGAGAGGCGGTTGAAAATTATTTGAAGGGAAGAAAGTAAAGAAATGGTTAAGTGAAAAAGATTGCTGTTGCTTCAGGTAAAGGTGGAACAGGAAAGACAACATTCTCTTTAATTCTTACTGAGGTTCTATCTAAAAAATTTAAAATCCATCTTGTTGATTGCGATGTTGAAGAGCCAAACTGCCATCTCTTTTTGAAGTTCAGCGACTCCTTTGATAGAAAAAAGATTTATGTTTTTACACCTGAAATTGATCTTAATAAATGTAATTTCTGTGGAAGATGTGCAGAGGTTTGTAAATTTAAAGCATTGATTCTT
>QMOP01000005.1 GCA_003650255.1 Caldisericota bacterium | reverse complement strand
TTCTCTTACCCACCTTTTCTTTGTAAAAAGGGAGTAAAATCTCTTCTTTTCTTCTTACTTCAGGGAAGTTCTTTTTAGTTTAAAGAGAATTTCTCTGAGGTGAGAGGTATGAAATGGTTAATTAGTATTTTTTGCCTTCTGATTTTAAGAGGATATTTGTTTGCTGGATTAGATGATGATTTAATAAAAATAAAAAGTTCAAAAAGAGAAGAGAGATTAATAGCAGCAGTAAACCTTGGAAATTACAAAGATATAAGAGCAAAAAATGCTTTAATAGAAGCATTAAACGACAAAGACATAGGAGTAAGAATTTGTGCTATAAATTCCCTTTCAAAATTTCAGGATAAAGATTTAATAGAAAAATTTATAGAAATAGCAAAAAATGATAAAAATTTTGCAGTAAGAAGAGCAGCAATTCAATCATTAAGCTGGTATAGAAAAAAGAAAGTTATAGATTTTTTAGAAGGGCTTTTAAGTGAAGAAAAATTGAAAGACCAAGTTTTAGCTACTTTATCTCGAATTGGTGGAGAAAGAGTAGCAGGGATATTGCTTAATTATGGTGATTCTCTTGACAAAAGGATGGAGGAAATAGCTATAGAGGGATTAGAAAGGGTTGCTTTAACAGGGAGTTTTGGGAAGTATAAAGAAAAAATAAAAAAGTTTATGCTAAAAAAATCAAAATCGTCAAATCCGAGAATAAGAGGAAGAGCAAAGAAAATTTTAGAGGTTTTAAAATAAGATGGATACTGGCAGTAGTATAAGAAAAAAACTGTTTTTGTCTTTAGGTTTTGTTATTTTGGTATGCGTGATACAATTATATTCTGCTACCACTCTTTATTTTAGAGAGGGAGAAACAGGTGATCCAAAACCAGAAGAACCTCAGACATCAGATACAATAGACCCTGATTTTAACACAGCAGGTGCTTTAGGTTATATAATGCTTCCTACAGCAGGTTCTTCTTTGGTAGAGGTTTCCGAAAGTTTTGCAGGTGTTTATACTGTGTATGGTGAAGCAAGAAGATATCTTTCTTGGCCTTTAAAGGCAACCCTTATAGGTGATACCACTACCTGGACAGTTCATACCTCAATTTATCAAAGTGCTGCTAAAAGGCTTGCTTCTGCAGCAAGGTGTTGTGTTTATGTGTGGAAAAATGATGATTCAGGGAAAAGAGGAAACACTTTTATCATATCGCCTGTTTCTACTGCTAAAAAATCATTTTCAGGTTGGAGAAGTGAAGATATTATAACAGGAGTTGCAGGAAATGCGGTTCAGGTTGAGGATGGAGACAGATTGGTCGTGGAATTTGAATGGGATTTTTCTTCAAGTAAAACTTCAGCATTTACCATAAAATATGGATTCAATGCTGCTGCTGACCCAGGATATGGATATATCACTTGTGTAAATGGTGATTTACATTTCATGCCATATATCTATTCCATCTCTCCTTCTTCTCAGACAGTAAACAATACAATTTCCATAAAAGGAGGATATTTTGGTGATTCACCCAGTGCAGGAGATGGAATACAATTAAGCAACAAATGGATTGATTATGATGACCCAGAAGTTGTCAATTGGACAGATAGTGAGATCGTAGTTACAGTTCCAGAGGGAACAGTGAGTGGTAATGTCTATGTTACAAGAGGAGGCCAGAATTCAAATAATTATTATTTCTGGATATTACCAACAGTAAGTGCTGCTTCTCCTAATGAAGCGGGCCAGAGAGCAAGTTTATGGGTAACAGTGACAGGTAAAAGTTTTGTCTATGGCTGTACAGCAAGTTTTGGAGCAGGAATAACAGTATCCTCAACTTCGTTTGTAAGCACAACAGAAATAAAGGTTCAAATATCAATCTCAGCAGTAGCAGCCGAAGGAGCAAGAAATATTACAGTTACAAATCCAGATGGAACAACAAACACTTTAACAGATGGATTCACAGTAAAATATGCTCCAGCAGTTACTTCTATCAGTCCTACTGAAAGAGGGCAAAATGCTCAAAATCAGGATATAGTAATAAACGGTGATTATATCATGAGTGGTTGTACAGTATATTTTATGTTAGGTGCTAATCCAGACCCGGATATAACCATAAACTCTTATGACTATTCAGGTTGTGGCTACTTTTCTGGAGCAATTTTAGTTGTAAATATCACAGTTGGACCAAATGCAGATACTTTAAATAATAGGGCAATAAAAATAGTCAATCCAGATTTAGGTTGGGTTCAAACAGACCCAGCAAGTATAGGTTTAAAAATAAATCCAAAACCAACTTTAATATCCATAAACACAGGAGGAACACCATCAAATGCTTTAGGTCAAAATGCTTCTAATATCACAGTAAGCATTTCAGGAAGTAATTTCCAGGATACTCCAAATGTCCAGTTTATTCCAGCTGATGGAATAGGAATAAATTCAGTCAATTTCATAGATGCAGGAAATATTGAAATAGTTGTAAGTGTTTCGAGTTCTGCTCCTACAACATGGAGAGATGTAAAAGTTATAAATCCAGATCAGGGGAATATAACCCAATCCTCTTGGTTTAAAATAAATGTAAAACCAACAATTTATGGAATAAAAGATCCCTCTCCACCTTCCAGAGGTCAAGGTTGTGTGAATCAAATTATAGTAATATCAGGGTTAAATTTTTCTGGTTCTCAAGTTTCTTTTGAAGGAACAGGGATAAATGTTGACTGGACTAATGTGGATAATTCATCACAAGTAACCTGTCAGATAGATATTTCAAGTTCAGCAGCAACTGGCTGGAGATATATAAAAGTTACTAATCAGGATTTTGGTTATGATACGCTTTTAAGTGCTTTTGAAGTTACTCCTGCTCCTAAAGTATTTTTTATTCCTTCCCCTTATGATGTGAGAGGACAGGGAGCAACAAATCAAAATATTCCAGTTAGAGGTTCGAATTTCCAGAATGGCTGTACTTTAGAATTTATCGGTGGTGGCTTCACAATAAACAGCTATGACTATTCTTCAATACCCTCAACAATAACTGTAAATGTTGATATCTCCTTAGGAGCAGCAACTGGTTTAAGAGCAATAAGGGCAACAAATCCTGATGCAGGAACTTATGTTACTCATGATGTTATTACAGTAAGCACAGCACCAGAAGTCTCCTCTCTCTCCCCAAATGTAAGAGGACAGGGAGCAAGCAATCAGACAATTGTTGTAAGTGGAAACTATTTCCAGAATGGCTGTCAGGTTCAGTTTTCTCAAGACCCATCAGGTTCTCCAGTAGATACAACAATAACAATAAACAATGTAACATTCAATAGTCCCAGTAGTTTAAATATAAACATAACTATTGACCCAAATGCTCCAACAGGAGGAAGATATATGAAAATTGTAAATCCAGATGAAGGAAACAAAGTCAGTGCAAATACAGTTTTAAATATAACAAACCGACCATCTTTTACCTCTATGTCTCCAGATAATCGTGGTCAGGGATGTGTAAATGAGTGGATAAATGTTTTGGGTAATTATTTCCAATACGGTTGTAATGCCTGGTTTTCAAATCCAGATATAACAGTATCCTCTACTTCCTATCAAGCAATGGATTCAATAAAAATTCAGATTTCAATCTCCTCTTATGCAGCAACAGGACCATGCGATTTAATAGTAGAAAATCCAGATAAAGGAATATCTACATTTTCAGGTGTTTTTACAGTAAATAAATCTCCAACAGTATTAGGCACAATTCCAAACAATTTAGGTCAGGGAGCAGTTGACCAGGTTGTAACAATAACAGGACTTGATTTTCAGAGTGGCTGTATTGCTGATTTTGGTGCAGGAATTACAGTTGATTGGACTTCTTTTATTTCCACAACTCAAATTCAAGCTCAAATTGATATTGATCCTGATGCAGGAACAGGAGCAAGAAATATAACAGTATATAACCCGGATGCAGGTAAACATACAGGATATGGGGTATTTACAGTAAATCCAAAACCGATAATAAACATTGTTTCCCCAGATAAAGTAGGGCAGGGAGCGCAGGGTTGGGAAATAACATTAACAGGAGCAAATTTTGACCCAAATATTCAGGCATCAGATATAACAATATCAGGAGGTGGAGTAACAGTAACAACAGTAACCTATGTATCAGGCGATAAAACTCAACTAAAATTTAAAATAAATGTAGAAGCAACAGCATCAACAACGACGCTTCGTTCAATCACAGTAATAAATCCAGACAAAGGAAGATATACAAAAGAAAACTGTTTCCAGATTACTCTAAAACCAGTAATCAATTCATGTTCTCCAAATAAAGTAGGACAGGGAGCATCAAATGTAAATATAAATATCTCTGGTGATGGATTCCAGAATGGTTCAACTGTCTCTTTCTCTCAGGATTCAACCGGCTCTCCAGAAGATACAACAATCATTATAAACAATGTAACTTATAATGATCCCACCTCTTTAACTGTAAATGTCACAATTTTATCCACAGCTCCAGCAGGAGGTAGATATATAACAGTGACAAATCAGGATGGAGGAAGGACAACTTCAGCAACGACATTGTTTACAGTGAGTCCCCGTCCAAATATTTTGAATCTTTCTCCCAATGCTTTAGGCCAAGGAGCAAGCAATATTGATGTAACTATAAATGGAAGTAATTTTCAAAATGGATGTTCTGTTTCTTTTTCTCCTTCAGAAGGTATCTTTATAAATTCAGTCAATTTTGTTGATGCATTGACAGTCGTTGTAAATTTAAGTGTTGATGCTACTGCATCAACAGGAACAAGAAGTTGTACTCTAACAAATCCTGACTATGGAAGTGATACTTTAAATAATGCATTAACAATAAACCATAAACCAGTTTTAGATGCATCTCCATGTACTCCAAATACAAGAGGAGCAGGAGCACAAAGTCAGGATATTACAATCACAGGTCAGTACTTTGTTGCAACACCTCAAGTTGAATTTTCCGGTGGTGGAATAACTGTAAATTTTGTAAATTTTACAGATTCAACAACAATAGTTGCAAACATTGATATTTCTACAGATGCAGCACTAACAACAAGAAATGTTACAGTAACAAATCCTGATTATGGTTGGGATACAGCATACAATGTCTTTACTGTTGCTGGAAATCCAGTTGTGACAAATGCTACTCCAGATAGTAGAGGTCAGGGAGCAGAAAATCAGGATATTTTGATTCAAGGAAACAATTTTAGAGAAAACTGTACTGTTGAATTTTCTAATGCAGGGATTACTGTAAATAGTGTTTATCGCCATGGTGTGTCTTCATTAACAGTAAACATCTCAATCTCTCCTACAGCTGCGACAGGTGCTTGTGATATAACAGTAATTAATGAGGATGCAGGACAAGGCACAGGAGATGATATATTTACAATAAATCCAAAACCAGGAATTTCAGGATTGAATCCTGATGAAGGAGGACAGGGAGCAGAAAATATGGAAATATTGATAAATGGAAGCAACTTTGTAAATGCTCCTGGATTAAATGTATATTTCTCAACTCCAGGAATAAATGTTAATTCAGTTGAATATATGACTGATACTCAATTAAGAATTTTTGTTACCATCTCCACTGAAGTCGTTTCTGGAGTTGCTTATGATGTTACAGTGGTAAATCCTGATGGAGGGAAGAATACTTTAAGTAATGCTTTTACTGTAAATCCTTCTCCTGTAGTTTCAGCAACAAATCCCAATAATGCAGGACAGGGAGCCACAGATATTCAGGTGTTTGTTACAGGGAGTAATTTTGTTTATGGTGCAGATGTTCAATTTTCAGGAACAGGTATAACAGTTTCTTCAGCAGCATATCAAGATGAATTCACAATAAAATGCACACTCTCAATATCAGAATCAGCAACAACAGGTTCAAGAGATGTCACAGTTATAAATCCAGATAATGGAAAATGTACTTTAGTAGGTGGTTTTACAGTAAATCCAGGTCCAGTTGTTACTGGGTGTTCTCCTAATAGCTGTGGTCAGGGAGCAATAAATCAGGATATAGAGATTTATGGAAGTAATTTCCAGAGTGGTTGCAGTGTTATTTTTACTGGTGGTGGAATTACTGTAAATTCAGTCAATTTTATTTCTGCTTCTACAATTACAGCAAATATTACTATTTCTGAAGATGCTGCTACTGGTTTAAGACACATTCAGGTTATAAATCCAGATTATGGAAAAGGGACAGGGGTGAATCTTTTTACTGTAAATGCTAAACCAGTTGCCACTTCCTGTTCTCCTGCTTCTCGAGGGCAAGGAGCTCAAAATCAAACTGTTACTATAACTGGAAGCGGATTTCAGGTTGGGATTTCTACAAGTGGGGTTATCTTTTCTGGCACAGGAATAACAGTAGAATCAGTTAATGTTATAAATGACACTACCTTGGAAGTAGTTATTGATATCGATCCGGCTACTGCAGTGGGAGATAAGCAGATCACCATTGTTAATCCTGATGGAGGAAGATCTACTTCCGGGAATATTTTTACAGTAAACCCGAGGCCGGAGATAACTGCTCTTGATCCTGATGAACGGGGACAAGGAGCAGCCTCCCAAGAGATAATCATAACTGGAACTGATTTTCAGAGTGGTTTTACAATCGATTTTGGACCGGATATTAATGTTGATTCCACAGTTTTTGATTCAACTACCCAGGTAAGAGCGATAATTACTATTTCCACCAATGCAACTACTGGAGCAAGAAATGTGACCATCACTAATCCTGATGCTGGTTGGTATACTTTCAGTGGAGGATTTACAGTAAATCCAAGACCAACAATAACTTCATTATCTCCTGATAAAGGAGGGCAGGGAGCGACAAGAATTATAGATATTTATGGGAGTGATTTCCAAGCAGGATGTACAGCTGATTTTGGAGATGGAATAACGGTGAATAGTGTAAATTTGATAGATGCCACTCATATAGTAGCAAATATTACAATAGATGTATTGGCTACTGTAGGAACCAGAGATGTTACAGTTACTAATCCTGATCAAGGTTCAAGGACCATGGCAAATGCTTTTACAGTGAATCCAAGACCTTTAGTAACAGATGCTTCTCCTGATGTTGGTCAGGGAGCAGAAAATTTTGTAGTAACAATAACAGGAAGTAATTTCGCTGAAGGAATTTCAGCAGATTTTGGAGCAGGGATAACAGTTTCAACCACAGTCTATGTTGACCCGACGACCTGTAAAGCAACAATAAGTGTTGCTCCAACAGCAGCAACAGGGCCAAGAGATATTACAGTTACAAATCTTGATGGTGGAGAAGGAACTGGAAGTGGTGTCATAACAGTAAATCCAAAACCAACAGTATCCAGTTGTTCACCTTCAGAAAGAGCACAGGGTTTAACAGGTCAAGTAATTGATATAACAGGAAGTGGTTTTGTAGATGGATGTCAGGTAAAATTTGACAATGTTGGTATTTCTACAACAAATATCAGTTTTCAAGATGCCTCTTGGGTTAAAGTCACTATAGATATTTCAACAGATGCTCCACTTGGAGCCTGTGACGTTATTGTGATAAATCCAGACGGTGGAAGGGGTGTAGGGAGTGGTATTTTTACAATCAATCCCCCTCCTTCACTTACCTCTATAAGTCCAACTGAAATAGGACAAGGAGCACAAAATGAGATTATCAATGTGGTAGGAGATAATTTTCAACTTGGCGCAATTGCTTCCTTTTCAGGAGCGGGAATCACAGTATCTTCCACAGCTTTCGTAGATGTTAATAATTTAAAAGTTACTCTTTCTATATCATATACTGCTTTAAAAACTTTAAGAGATATAATCATTACTAATCCGGATGGTGGGAGTGCTACTTTGAGCAATGCACTTTTAGTAGGCGAACCGCCTACATGCAGCGTATCTATTCCAGTAGATGGAGGACGATACAATGGTTCATTGGTAGAATTTTCAGGAAGTGCATCTACTGATACTGAAAAAGTTTATATAAGTATTAAAGATTCTACACTTCTTAATAAATGGTATGACGAAGCAACAGGGAAATTTTCTTCTGATGTTGAGTTGTGGTGGGAGGCGAGTTACTCCACTGCTACGAATCAATGGACTTATGCTAGGCCAGTTTCTACTGACGGAGTTGTTTATGTTGTAAGAGCTCAGGCAAAAGCACATAATGGAGGAAGAAACGATCCTGGCACAGGAAATAGTTTTACTTATGATATTACCAAACCTAATTTTGGAATGGTTCTTCCCAATCCCAGTGCTAAAATTAACAAAGCGAATGTTACTTTTACTTTGTCAGAGGAGATGAAATATCCTACAGTGGTTATTAAGTTTACTGCCCAAACAGGGAATAATGGAGAGATAGTAGGTGCAGAACATACATATACTCTGACTGAAACAGAGTGCGGAATTTTAACTCAGCAGACAAAAGAAGTACCAGGTTTAATTACTGGCAATGAGTACGTTTTAACTTTAGATGGTCAAGATTTAGCTGGTAATGCAGCAAGTACAGTGCAGCGAACAGGAATTATTTTTGATACCACTACTGCTTTAGCTAATGTGACCCAACCAGGGCAACCTTATTATCGGGAGTTAAATACCATTACTGGAACAGCTTATGATGAGTATGGTGTTAATAGAGTTTGGACTGCTTTTGAAGAGAGTGGTTTATACTGGGATGGTAGTGCTTGGTTAACTACTGAAACTTGGTTTGAATGTTCTCCATCTGATGGCTTCTGGAGTGGTTCCAGCGAAAGTTGGTACTACAATATTCCAGTTTCTTCTATTCCTTGGGAGTATGGACATACTTATAAAGTCCACTGTAAAGTAAAAGATGAGGCTGGAAATGTTGGTTTAGGTGGGTATTACCAATTTACATTTGACAATGTTAAACCAGAGGGGGTTATTATAGAGCCAGAGGATAATGGAAATTATAATGATAGTTTGACAAAGATTTGGGGGACAGCAAGTGATGTTTTGGCAGGGGTGAAAAAAGTAGAGATTGTAATAAAAAGAGCTGCTGCTGGTGGTCTTTACTGGGATGGTAGCAGTTGGGATTCAAGTTTAGTTTGGCTTACTTGTGATATATGGTCCTCATCATGGACTTATACAGGATGTAGTTTTCAGGATGGAGAGTATCACCGTTTGTGGCTTAAAATAACAGATAACGCGGATAATGTGCAAACTTATGGTTTTACCACAGATGATGATATTATTAATGATGTTAGTTATTATGTAAGATTTAAATATGATATTACAGATCCTGTTACCACGGTAAGTTATCCTCCTTCTGATGAGCAATATAATATTTATATGCAGACATTTACCGGTACATACAATGATCCAAATTTTGGTTCAGGGGTTTACTATGTTAAAATAAGGATTCAAAGAGAAAGCGATGGTCAGTACTGGCAAGACCCAGGTTGGGCAGCAGGAACAGCAGACTTACCAGCAGTTAAAGTTGATGCAACAAATTGGGAATGGTATCTTGAACCAAGTTATTTTTCGAGTTTTTACATTGATGGTGAAATTTATCGGATTTATTCTTCTGCTTGGGATTATGCAGGTAATTCTGAAGGTTGGAGTGTCTTGAAATCTACTTTTGTGTATGAAATACAAGCACCCACTGCAACTATTACTTATCCTTTAGATAATGGATATGTAAGTGCAGGGGGTGTAGTTAAAGGGACTGCTGATGATTCTCCTCAACCAACAGGAATTGTGACTAAGGTTCAGGTAAGAGTGAGGCGAGATTCAGATAATAAATACTGGAGTGTAGTTGACTCTACTTGGGTAGTAAATGAAACTTGGAACGATACTAATCTTTCTCCAGTAGGAACTTATTGGTATTTAACTTCTCCTACTTGGCAAACAGGAATTACTTACTATGCGTCCTGTAAGGCTCAGGATAAGGCAGAGAACTGGCAAACATCTATTACTACTATTTCTTTTGTTGCCGATTTCACTGCTCCCACTTCTTGTCTCCTTAAACCACTTGATGATAAAAAGTATGATCAGATGTCTCAAATTATCGGCACAGCAGATGATCCATCACCCGGAGAGTTAGACAAAGTAATATTGATGATTGAGAATGTTACTTTGGGTGATCCGAGAAAAGGTTATTGTTGGAATGGTTCTACATGGACAAGTCAGAATCCATACTGGTTGGAAGCAACAGGAACAGCAAGTTGGAGTTATACTATTGATGAGTCAACAGCCACTTGCTGGGAGAATAATAAATATTATAGAGTGACTGTACATGCAGTTGATAAAGCAGGAAATGAGGAAAGTGTGGAGACAGAGGGGAGAAATATGAACACTTTTCAATACACGGCACCTCCTACCAGATTTAGAATTTTTGCTTCTGGTGGAGCAAACTTTTATTCCCAAGTTACAGCAGGGCAAAGTTATACATTTGAATTAGAGGCTTGGAATGATGATGAAGGCGTTAGGGCTCAAGGATATCTTGGAACTGTTCAGTTTTCTTCAGATGATTCACAGGCAGTATTTCCTTCTTCATATACATTTACCACTTCAGATGCTGGATACCATACATTTACAGATGCTTTAATATTTAAAACAGCAGGTTATAAATACTTAAAAGTAGAAGATGGTGTTTCATATGCACCAACGATTATTTCAACACAGGTTTATACAAATGTTATGCCAGGAGATTTGAGTTATTTTATTGTCTCTGGAATAAATACTTCTCATATTGCTGGAACTCCTCAGACAGTTGTTGTAGAAGCAAAGGATTTTTATGGAAACAGGAAAACAAATTATGCTGGGATAATACATTTTACATCAAATGACCTTCAGGCGACTTTACCAGCTGATTATACATTTACCTCTGGCTACTCTGGAGCAGATAATGGAATTCATACATTTGTAAATGGGGTTGTTTTGAAAACAGCAAATCAAGGTGAAGGAAATCCTTCTACTTTGTGGTATGTAAGAGTTGCTGATGGGGGAAAGTTAGGAGAACAATCTGGAATAAAAGTTTTTCCAGCACCTATTTCTACATTTACAGTTGTGATGTCAACGGGTCCATTAACAGCAGGATTAGAAAAGTCGACTGTAACAGTTGAAGCAGTTGATGAATTTGGTAATAGATGTTCTACTGGTACAAATCTTTATTCTGGAACAATTCACTTTACTTCAAGTGATTCTCAAGCGACATTACCTGGTGATTATACATTTACAACAGGTCCTGGTGGAGACAATGGGTACCATGTGTTTTATGCAACAGTTGTTTTAAGAACTGCTGGATGGCAGTGGATAAAAGTTGAGGACATTTCTGCTGGTAAATGGGGTTATCAGACAGGTATTAAGGTTGAACCTGCAATGGCAGACCATTATGAGGTTACGCTTCCAGGAGGACTTACAATTGTTGCAGGAGAGAAACAGGATATAAAGATAAGAGCTATTGATCCTTATGGAAACCTTGATGATGACTGGGGAGATTTAGGTAGAGAGGTAACATTTACTTCAGATAATTTATATTTCAATTTTACAGGAAATTATACCTGGGAGCCAGGAATTGGTGAGAAAACGCTTTCAGCATGGGTATGGCTTAATGAATCAAGTTATGAAAAGAATAAGAGAACTGGTGAGTATTATTCTCAGATAACAGTTCAGGATACTCCTTCTGGAATAAGTGGAACAGTTTATAATATTGAAGTTCTTGCTGCAGAAGAAGACCACTTAGTTGTTAGTGGGGTAAATGATCCTTGTATTGCAGGAGCAAATGAAACAGTAAAAGTTGAGGTTGAAGATGAGTATGGGAACAGGGTCTTAGTTTCAACTGTAACAGTCCATTTTACTTCAGACGACCCATCTGCAACGCTTCCAGCAGATTACACATTTGATTCAACAACAGATCAGGGTTACCATGTTTTTGGAAATGAGGTTGTATTTAAGACAGCAGGAACAAGATATATAAAAGCAGAGGTTGTTGGTTCAACGCAGATTTATGGACAGCAGAGTGCAATTGATGTCTATCCAGCACAGGCAGATTCCTTTGTTGTTTCATGTTCTACAAATCAGGTTATTGATGTTAGATTCACAGTTATAGTTGAAGCAGTTGACCAGTTTGGAAATAGGTGCAGTATCGGTCCAAATGCTTATGATGGTGAAATTCAGTTTAATTCTGATGCATCTTTATGGGATTTTAATCCATCAGCATATACTTTTGATACTGTAACTGATCAGGGAATCCATACGTTTTCTGCTCCAACATATGGAATGAAAATCTCAACAGGTGGAACCTATTATCTTGAGGTTATTGATGTTACTGGTGATGGAAAAGGAGTTGATGGAATAACAGGAAAGAAAACAGGAATATTTGTTACAACTTTACCAGAATCTGATATAACTTATCCAGAGGATAATGATTATATAAATGACCTGAATCCGATAACAATCAAAGGAACGTGTTATGATGATGTAAAGGTGAGCAAGGTTGAGATAAATATTTTTCAGGAAAATACTGGAACCTACTGGGATGAGACAAGTGGGCTTTTCAATAGTGGCACTAAACTCTGGTGGGAGACAACACTTTTTACTTCTTCTTGGACATATAATGGTGGAGCAAGTTCTGATACTTTTAACCTGACAAGTGGAATGGATTATACAATAGAGGTGAGAGCAACAGATAATGGTGGAAATTTTGAAGAAACTCCTTTTGCTTCAATAACATTTAGGTATGATATAGATGCACCGGAAACATATATTGTGAATGCTTCACAGGATGACCACAGAAACACTCCATTTCAGGTTTCAGGAACAGCAGAGGATATGCCCTCTGGTTTTGGTTCTGGTCTTTACAGTTTGAGATTAAAGATTCTTAAAATTTTAACTGATGGAACAACACAGTGGTGGACAGGAATTGGATGGGGAGCAGATACAACACTCTCTCTTACCGCTGGAACAAACTGGGTTTATACAACAACTCCAACCTGGGATAGTGGTTTCTTATATAAGATTCAGGCAAGACATATAGATTATGCTGGAAATATAGAGGACTGGAAAGAAACGAGTTTTATATATGATACAGAAGCACCTGACTCTTATCTCTGTAAGCCAAATCAAAATTTTGAAAGTGATATAACACTCTCTAAAATCTGGGGAACAGCAATAGATAATCCAACTTCTCCCAATTGGAGTGCTGGAGTAGGTAATGTTCAGATAAGAATTTCTTCAGGAACAGGAACAAACATTTTCTGGAATGGTTCTTCCTGGGTTAGTATGAACCCAGAGGATGCTTGGCAGGATGCAGACATCTGGACATCTTCATGGACTTATACTTCAGGAATACCTTCTTGTTTTCAGGAAGGTTTAACCTATGTTGTCAATTCAAGAGCAATTGATAAGACAACTTCAGATGGAACAAGTAATCCAAATATAGAAGTAAGCATTACAACACAAACATTTATCTATGATACAACAGAACCAGAATCATGGATGGATATGCCAGCTGATGGTCAGTATTATGAAACAATGAATAACATTTATGGAACAGCAGCAGATACTTCTCCAGGGGAAGTAAATTATGTTCAGATAAAAATAAAACAGGTCTCAGGTGGAAGTTATACTGGATATTATTGGGATTGGAGTATAAATGATTGGAGCAATTCTCCTGGTCAAGTATGGTCTGATCCAATATCTCTTACAGGAAGCGACTGGAATATTAATACTTCAGGAGTTAAATGGGAAGCAAATGCTACTGGAATTCAATACTATACCTATTTCAGAGCAGTTGATAAAGCAGGAAATAGTGAAGCAGAAGCATATCATTCCTGGTATTTTAAATCTCCTTATCCGACAACCAAGGTTACAAATCCATCAGGGCTTGACATATCTCCGAACTATTATAATCAAATAGCACAAATTTTTGGAACAGCAGACCAATACACCTCTCCTAATGAAGTTTACATAAAAATTTCTTCAGCTCCAACATATGGCAGTTCTTGGGATGATGATACAAAGAGTTGGGTTATAGGAGAATACTGGATTCAGGTTGATACTCCTACAGGAACATTTCCAGATAACAATCCTTGGACATGCACAATTTCAACAGAGGTCTGGAGTAATGGAGTGAAGTATAATGTTCAGTCAAAAGGATATGGTCCGGCTGGTTGGGAAACACCTTCTGAAGGTGTGTATTTTATAATAGATAGAACTCCACCAGAATCAGAGATTACAAATCCAGCAGATGGAACACATGCGAATTCTATAAATCAAATTTCAGGAACATCTTGGGATATATCACCAGGAGAAATAGGAGGAGTTGAGATTTATATTCAAAATCCCTCAGGTGAGTATTATCAGGAGGGTTCATGGGGTAGTTCTGTTCATTGGATTTCTTGTTCTCCATCAGATGGTTCTTTTGATGAAACAACTGAAGGATGGTACTGGGATGTTGATTATCCAACAGAGGTTTGGAAAACAGATGGAAGTTATGTTATAAAAGTTAAAGCAAAGGACCAGGTTCAGCCCTCACCAAATGAAGAGATTTCTCCATACTATACTTCAAATATTGTAATTGATAATGTTCCACCAACATCATGGCTTGTTTATCCTGATTCATACACTTATTATTACAATTCCATAACTAAAATTTGGGGAACTGGTGCTGATACTTCTCCTGGAATATGGAGTGATATAAAACTTCAGATTTTAAATAAAGATACAACCCAGTACTGGGACGGAGATGCATGGAATATAAATCCACAGTGGCTCACAAATACAGATCCTGATATGTCCATATACTCTTCCTCTTGGACATATTCTGGAGTTAACTGGATTTCTGGATATGAATACAGAATCACAATCTGGGCAGTTGATAAGGCAAGAAATATTGAGACAAGTTCGCATACAGCAATAATACTTTATGATAATGAAGAACCATCTTCTAATGGGACACAGCCATCTGATGGAGGAAGTTATAATTTTCTTTCTGATATAAGAGGAAATGCACAAGATCAAACAATTAATTTAAGAGTTTCAACTGTAAAAGGAGTAAAGGTTGCATATAAAGGTTTAACTTTACCAAATACTGGATACTGGAATACAGTTGACTGGACTGGAACAGAACCAACATGGTTTGATGCAGCTTATAATAAGGATACAAAATTATGGATTGAAGATGCTGGAAATCCGTTTGATGATGCTGTCCCACCTTCAGACGGTGATTATCAGGTTATTATAAGAGCATATGATGAGGCAGGGAATTATCAATCAGTTTATACCACAGTTACATTCAGATGGGATTTAACTCCTCCTTCTTTTTATGATGTTTCTCCTTCAACAGGCGATTCAATAAATACTATGGATGTAAGTTTAAGGCTTGGTGAAAAGATGCAGGTTGGTCCAACAAGAGTAATTTATGAAGCAGAAACGGGTAATAATGGCGAGGTTTCAGGTTCAACAGAAACCTATGCAATTTTGAATTCACTTCAGGTTCAGACAACAAATCAACAAACAATACCTGCTTCTCAATTTCTTGCAAATTTAATAGATGGGAATAAGTATACATTGAAAATTGTTGGAAAGGACCTTGCAGGAAATCAGGATGATGGTTCATGGTTCTGGCAACATATTATATTTGATTTAACAGAGCCAGAGGCAGATTTTACATATCCTTACAAATATTATCATTCCTCAATGACAGTAATTTCAGGAACAGCAATAGACAATCCACCTGTTGCTGGTGCTGAATATTCGGATATAGAACATAATGAGGTTAAAATTACACGAGATCCTGGGGGAACCCCAACTTATTGGGATGGAAGTAAGTGGCAATCTACCCCTGTATGGTTGGTATGTTCTGGAACAACAACTTGGAATTATACAGTGAGCGTCACCACAGCATTTGAGCATAATGTTGAGTACAGGGTTGATTGTAGAGCAGTAGATAAAGCAGGAAATGTTCAGTCAACTCCAAATAATTATATATTCAAAATTGATACTGGAATTCCTCAGGGAGAGATTACTTATCCTGTAAATGGAAATTATTATAATAGCATGACAAACTTACAAGGAACAGCAGTGGATGATTTATCTGACATTGATACTGTGAGAATTCAGATAAAGAAGGCAGAAGCTCCAATTCAGTACTGGGATGGAACTGGTTGGAACAATGATCCACAATGGATTTCAGTAACTTATGATAGTGTGAATGATGAATGGAGTTATAGTTCAGGTCCAGGAGGAAGTGACCTTCTTGATGGTGTAAGTTATGAGGTAAGGGCAAAAATAACTGATAAAGCTGGAAACCAATATATAAGCAATCTTGTAACATTTATTGGAGATACAGAAAATCCGCAAGCAGGAGTATCCAATATTTCTGAAGGAGGTTATTATAATCCTTCAACACTTTCTGATATTCTCGGGACAGCAAATGATTCTTATTCAGGTATAGATAAGATAGAGATATGTATAAAAAGAGCGCCTTCTCCTGGTTATTTCTGGGATGGAACTGGTTGGCTTTCTGGAATAGACAATATTCAGTGGCTCACTGTGACCTCTACTACAAGTTTTTCAACATGGTACTATTCTGGAGTCGCTTGGGAAGATGGAAGATTACATTATATATGGATGAAGGTTTATGATAAAGCAGGAAATATGGCAAAATATGGAAATTTTTCTGGAGAAGGAGTTGGTGGAGATATTGATAATAATTTAAACTATCATGTAAGTTTTACATTTGATGCTTCAACTCCAACATCAAGTGTAAGTTTCCCACTTAATGAAACATATTATTCAGTAAAATACTCAACATTTTCTGGTACTGCTTCTGATCCATCTCCTGGTTCTGACCTTAATTATATAAAGATTGAGATTCAAAGAGCAAGTGATGGTAAGTGGTGGCAGGATGATTCATGGGGAACAGAAGCACCTCTTCCTACCTCCCTTGTTGGTGGGAACTGGGAATATTATATGAATACAAGTTATATAGACACATTTTATCAGAATGTTAATGAGACATATTACATTTATACTTATGCAGTTGATAATGCTGGGAATCAGGAAACACTGCAGAAGAAATGCACATTCTACTATGATGCTGTTGAACCAAATTCATTCATAACCTCACACTCCAATAATTATTATAGGTCATCTCAAGTTACAAAATTTTATGGTAGTTCAACAGATGATTTCTCTGGAATAAATAAGGTTGAAATTCAGATTTCCTCTGGTTCTTATTACTGGACTGGCTCTTCCTGGACAGTAAATAATACTTGGAAAGAGGTAAGTTATTATGTTTCTGGTTCAACCTGGGCTTATCCAGGAGAAACAGGTGATATATTACCTACTTGGAGTGATGGAGGAGTCTATATAATAAAAGTAAGAGGAATTGATGTAGCAGGAAATATTGAGTCAACTCCAGATCAGATTCAAATTACAATAGATGATTCAGAACCTGACTCAATTGTTACTTCGCCTGAGAATAATGGACATTATGAATCACTTGATACAATTTCAGGAACAGCAAGTGATTCTTTAAGTGGAGTTCAAGAAGTAAGAGTAGCAATTCAAGAAGCATTTGGAGATGCAAGATACTGGGATGCAACAAACTCTCAATGGGTTT
Source organism: Caldisericota bacterium (assembly GCA_003650255.1). GTDB lineage: Bacteria > CG03 > CG03 > B21-G15 > B21-G15 > B21-G15. The sequence continues at coordinate 2,143 of QMOP01000005.1, read as the reverse complement.
CAAATGTTGTCTTTAATACTACAACTTACAGTGGAGTAACAGGAGTATGGAGTTTTGACTCTTCTCCTGTTACATTTCAGGACGACAAAAATTATTATGTTATAAGTAAAGCATATGATAAAGTAGGAAATGAGGAAACAGCAACAACTCAGATAAAGTTCTCATATCATTATCCAGCAACAGAACTTGTTCTTGAAAAATCAGATGGCTCAGTATTTCCATCAACAGTAACAGCAGGTGTTGGAGTAAGTGTAAGAGTTAGAGCAGTTGATTCAACAGGAGATGAGGCAATATGGTATCAAGGAACAGTTCATTTTGAAACAACAGAAAATTCAGGAGAGGCAGTTTTACCACCTGATTATACATTTACAACCGATGATGCAGGAATACATACCTATTCCACCCAGGTTATATTGAAGAAATATGGTGACTGGGCAATAACTGTTTCTGATACAGGAGGATCGCCTCCAAATTCTGATATAGTTAGTGTCCATGTCACATGGAATCAGGCAGCACTGTTCAATGTATATGGTTTTCCATCACCAGCAACAGCAGGAGTTGATTACACATTTACAGTTGAGGCAAGGGATGGTCAGTATGGAACTTATGGAAATATTGTCAAGGACTATACAGGAACAGTGATATTTACAAGTAATGATACAAAGGTTTCTGCTGGTGATGGATTACCAAGCAATTACACATTTACAACGAATGATCAAGGAGTTAAAAACTTTACTGCACAGTTAAGAACTGTTGGAACAAACTGGTATATAAAGGTTACAGATACAGTAACAGCAGGTGGAATTACTGGACAGCAATCAGGGATTGAGGTAGTTCCTGGTGCACTTGACCATTTTACAATTGAAGGATTGCCAGATCCATTTGAAGCAGGAACATCAACCTGGTGTATTGTCAGAGTATATGATGCATTTGATAATTTAAAGACAGATTATGCAGGAACAGTTGAATTTCTATCAACAGATTCACATCCAAGTGTGATATTACCAGCAAATTACAAATTTACAACAGGAACAGGTGGAGATAATGGAATACATACATTCTCAGGGAATTACTCAACAGATACAGTAAAACTTTGTACAAAAGGATATCAGACATTAACAGTAAGAGATGTTGATGCACCTGCGAAGTCAGGAAATATAACAGTTCAGGTTATAGCAGCAGAAGCAGAAAGTTTCAGAGTCAGTATGTCAACAGAAGTAACAGCAGGTGTCTGGCAGGATATAACAGTTGAGGCAATTGATGAGTTTGGAAACAGACAGGAAAATTATGATAATGAGGTTGTTGTATTCTCTTCGGATAATGGACTTTTTGAGAGTCAGGGAAATGGAACAGTTACAAATGGTTATACTGTTTTTAATGCTTGGGTGAGATTAAATGAGGCAAGTGATCCAACAAGTGAAAGATTTTCAGTAACAGTGACAGATGGAGATGGTTATATTGATAATCCTTCAGCAATCACTGGTTCTCAGACAGGAATAAAAGTAAATCCTGCTTCTGCAACAAAATTGAGTTTAACTGGAATGCCATCAAGTGTTGTTGCAGGGCAGGGAAAACTTGTTACAGTTAAAGCAAAGGATGATTTTGATAATACTGTTTATTCATGGAGTGGAATAATAACATTTCATACAAATGAAACAGATCCGCAGGCAACCTGTAATACTGAAATTATGCCTTCAACACAATCATTAAGTGGAACAGGGAGTTTTAATATTGTATATAAAACTGCAGGAACTAATAGAGAGTTATGGGTTTATGCAACTGGACTTAGTTCTGGAAGTAAAACAGGAATAAAAGTTGATCCAGCAAGTGCGGATTACCTTGTTGTAACTCTCATTGGTTTAAGTTCTCAGGATGCTGTTACTGTAAATCGTGCATTAGATATTGTTGTTGAAGCAAAAGATCAGTTTGGAAATACTGCAATAACTTATAATTCAACGATTACATTTACCTCTGATGCCTCAAATTACACTCTTCCAGCAGATTATCATTTTGATTCAACTACTGATCAGGGTATTCATACATGGACTGGTGGGTGTATTTTGAAATCAACAAATACCACAACTGGATGGAAAGTGAGAGCAGAGGATGTAAATGATGTAGGTATATATGGAGAGAAAACAGG
>QMOP01000004.1 GCA_003650255.1 Caldisericota bacterium | reverse complement strand
TGCTTTTTATGTTGCTCTTGAGGATGGGGATAAGGAAAGATTGATAAATATTTTAAGGGAATTTGAAGGAGGTGAGAAGAAAGAAGGTAGAGTTGTGGAAAAGGTTGAAAGAAAGGAAGAAAAAGAGAGGTTAGAGGTTGTTGAGAAATTATTTGAAGAGGCAAGATTAAACCCTGAATATACATTTGAGAATTTTGTTGTTGGAAAAGGAAATAGATTTCCACATTCAGCTTGTATACAGGTAGCAGAATCCCTCGGAAAAGTTTATAATCCTCTTTTTATATGGGGTGGAGTTGGGCTTGGAAAAACACATTTACTTCATGCAATAGGTAATAAAGTTTTAAAAGATGACCCATCAAAAAGGGTTCTTTATGTTTCAACTCCTGATTTTATTCAAGAGGTTGTTGAAGGAATACGTTCGGGAACACAGAAGGAGTTAATAACGAAGTATGTTTTACTCGATTTACTTCTTATTGATGATATTCAGTTTTTAAAGGGAGAAGGAGCAGAGGAGATATTTTTTAGGATTTTTGAAAGATTGTATAATTCAGGAAAGCAGATTGTTATTACTTCTGATAGACCGCCAAAGGAGATAGAGGGAATTACAGACAGAATTCGTTCAAGATTTGAATGGGGACTTATAACTGGAATTGAAAAACCGGATATACAGACAAGGGTTGCAATTTTAAAGAAAAAACTTGAAAAAGCAGGGTTTGATGTTCCAGATGAGATTCTTTTCTATGCCGCTGAGAAACTTTCACATTCTGTCAGGGAACTTGTTGGTTTTATAAACAGACTTTATGCATATTATCAGATAAAAGGAGAGGTTTCGGTTGAGGATGTAAAGGAGATGTTTGGTGAAAAAGAGGAAGGAGAAAAAGAGGAAAAGGAAAAAGCAAAAAAGAGGGAGGTTCCACCTCCACCTCCTTCAGAAAATCTTCCGCCTCCTCCACCAGAGGTAGAATGTCCATACTGTGGTGGACCCATTGAATACATTGAGGAGTATGATAGATACTACTGTTTTAAATGTAGAAGATATGCTCCTCCTGATTATGGTAAAGGAAAGTGGGGAGTTGTTCATAAATCAAAGAAGAAGGATGAGAAGATAGATTTAAAAGCTTTGAAAGAGCTGGAGGAACTTACAAAGCCACCAGAAAAGCCAACAGTTGAAATAAAAGAGGTGAAGGAGGTTGTAGAAGAAGAGAAAAAAGAGAAGAAGGAGAGAAAAGAGCCGATTGAGAAGAGGGAAGGAAAAGTAAAAAGAAGAGTTTTAAGAAAAATTCCTGTTGGGCTTTTCTATCCACATGGAAAGGGAAAATATAAAGATATGGTTATTGAGTATTTTTCAAATGCAATAGAAAAATATAAACTTCATTTTGAACTTGAATACCAGTTTACCAATGAATATTTTCCAGAAGAGAATATGAATTTTAAACTCCTTGTTGAGATGTGTAAGACGAGTAAGGTAAATATTGCAATTGTGATAGGACCAACACCTGAGGATAGAGTCAATGAGTCAAAATTTTATGAGGGATTAAAACAGGCATTTGATGAGGAAGGGATGTGTTTTGAATATATTTCTTATAAAGAGATGAGGCAAACATTTAATTATTTAAACTATTTACTTGATATTGCGAATTTCGGTCATCAGAAACTTGGAATTCAGAAATTAAGGGAGATATTTTAAGGAGGAGATGTGCCTTTAATTCCAGGTGCAAGACCGCCATCGAGGAAGGATAAGCCCCCACTTATTCTGATAATAGATGAGGACAAGGAAGCAGTTCGTCTTATGAAAGAATACTTACATGAAGAGGGATTCAGAACAAGTGTTGCATTTGATGGAATAAGGGGAGTTGTGCATGCAATACATGATAATCCTGATTTGATAATACTTGAGTTATTTCTTCCAAGGATATCAGGGTATGAAGTGATAAAGAGGCTTCAAACAATTTCAAGAAGGACAAAGGAGATACCGGTGATGATACTTACAAAGAAGAATGTTCCTGAAGATGAAAGAAGACAACTTGTTGAACTTGAGCCCAATGTAGTTGAATTTGTTCAAAAGCCAATAGCAAGAGGGTCATTTATTGTAAAGGTTCATAATCTTCTTGGAACTGGAGTAAGTGAAAAGGAAATAATGAAGAAGTATGCTGAAGAAAGGAGACATGAAACACATGGTGAAGAGATTATAGGAGGAGAGTAAAAGGAGGGAAGAATGCTTGCTAAAAGAATGAGCCGTCTTGGAACAGAAACAGCTTTTGAGGTTCTTGCAAGAGCAAAACAACTTGAGAAAGAGGGTAAGGAGATTGTTCATCTTGAGATTGGTGAGCCAGATTTTGACACTCCAGAAAATATCAGAGAAGCATGCAAAAAAGCACTTGATGAGGGTTATACTCATTATACACCAAGTGGAGGTATTCCAGAAGTAAGGGAAGTGATAGCAGAGTATATTTCAAAGACAAGAAATATTTCTGTTTCTCCTGAAGAGGTTGTAATTACTCCTGGAGCAAAACCAATAATATTCTTTTCAATTTTAGCACTTGTTGATGAGGGAGATGAGGTCCTTTATCCTGATCCAGGTTTTCCAATATATGAAAGTGTTGTGAATTTTGTAGGAGCAAAACCAATTCCAATACCACTTGAGGAAAAATTTGATTTTTTGTTTGACTTAAATAAATTCAAGGATTTAATTACAGAGAAAACAAAACTTATAATTTTAAACTCTCCTCATAATCCAACAGGAAGTGTTATGACAAAACAGTTTCTAAAGGAATTGTATGATATTTTGAAGGATAAAGAAAATATTTATATCCTTTCTGATGAGGTTTATGAAAAGATTATATACGACGAAGAGCATTACTCAATTGCCAGTTTTCCTGGGATGAAAGAAAGAACAATAATTTTAAATGGATTTTCTAAAACATATGCAATGACTGGCTGGCGACTTGGTTATGGAGTTATGAATAAGAAACTTGCTGAGAGTGTTACAAGACTTCAGACAAATTCAAACTCATGTACTGCAAGTTTTGTTCAGATTTCAGGTATGGAAGCAATAAAAGGACCACAGGATGAGGTTGAGAAAATGGTAGAGGAGTTTAAGAGAAGAAGGGATGTTATTGTAAAGGGACTTAATGAAATAAAGGGATTTAAGTGTCATCTTCCAAAAGGAGCATTTTATGTTTTTCCTGATATAAGGGAAACAGGAAAGACAAGTAAGGAACTTGAGAAGATTTTACTTGAAGAGGCAGGAGTTGCTTGTCTTTCTGGAACTGCTTTTGGAAAATATGGAGAGGGGTTCCTGAGATTTTCCTATGCAAATTCTATTGAGAATATTGAGAAGGCAATTAATAAAATAAAGGAGGTCTTGGGAGGATGAAGAGGGTTCTTGTAATTGATGATGATCCTCAGATAATGATATTTATAAAATTTATCCTTGAAAAAAACAATTTTGAAGTTTTTTCTGCTGATTCAGGAATGAAAGGGCTTGAGATTTTACAGAATGAAGATATTGATATTGTTCTTCTTGATGTTATGATGCCGGGAATGGATGGATATGAGGTCTGTAGAAAGATAAGGGAGAATCCAAAAACAAAGGATAAACCTGTTTTAATGCTTACAGCACTTGGAATGGGAGAGGATTTTGAGAAAGCACTTGAAGTTGGAGCAAACTGGTATATTGTGAAGCCGTTTAAACCCCAGCAGTTGATAGAAAGGATTAATATGTTGCTTGAAGAGAAAAAAGGAGGAGAGAATGAAGGAAACTGAAAGGATTGTTGTTGTTCAGGACATAATGGACCAGCTTATTGATTTTATGTTGAATTACAGACAAAGTGGACATCCGGGTGGCTCAAGAGCAAAGGTTCCAATAATTCTTGGTTTAACATTTTCAGGTGAATTTATATTTGATATAAAGAATCCGGAGGATATAAGGGGAGATAGATTTGTCCTTTCAGCAGGACATACAGTTCCGCTTGTATATGCATATCTTTCAGTTATAGCAGAGGCATTCAGAATAAAATATAGAAAAACAAAAAATGAAATATATCATATACCAGAGGAGAAGATTGTCCTTCCAGAGGATCTTCTTAATTTTAGAAGAATAAATGGACTTCCAGGTCATGCCGAATTTACTGGAAAAACACTATTTCTTAAATTCAACACAGGTCCATCAGGACATGGACTTCCTGCCTCTGTTGGTATGGCATTTGCTTTGAAGAGAGCAGGGATGGAGAACGTAAGGGTTTGGGTTATTGAAGGAGATAAGGCACTTACAACAGGAGTTACTCATGAAAGTTTAAATGCAGCATACAGTTTAGGACTTGATAATTTATTTTTCCTTATTGACTGGAATGATTTTGGAATTGATCCGCCTCCTTTATCAGAGACAGTCTATGGAACTCCGAAGGAATGGTTTGAACCACATGGATGGAGAGTTATTGGTGTTGATGAAGGAGAAAATTATGAAAGAATTATAAAGGCAATTGAGGATATTACAAAGATAGAAAAAAATAAACCAAACTGTGTCTATTTCAGAGAGAGAAAAGGAAGAGGGTATCTTCTTTATGATTATAAGTCACATGGGTCTCCCCATAAAATAAATTCAGAAATTTTCTGGCAGACAAAAAGACATTTTGAAGAGAAATATGGTGTTAAATTTGTTGGGGAGGTTGGAAAGGTTCCTGAGGATATAAGGAAGGAGTTTTGGGAGAATATAAAAATTACATTTTCAGTTCTCAAAAAGCATGAAGAGGTAGTTGATTATATTGTTGATACATTATTAAAGGCAAAAGAGAAGATGGAAAAAAGGGAAAGAAAAAAGGTTTCAAGTATTCCTATTGATGATGAAGAACTTTTTAATCCAGAAAAATATCCAAAAACACTTTTCTTCTCCCCTGGAAGTAAGGCAGCAAACAGGAATGCTTTAAAGGTTTGGGGTTCTTATATAAATGCTGTTTGTAAAAAGAAATATGGAAGACCACTGTTTCTTGCTGCTTCAGCAGACCTTTCAGATTCAACAAACATATCAGGATTCGCTTATGATTTTAACGATGAATTGAAAGGTTTTGGATGGTATCATAGAGAGAAAAATAGAGAAGGGGTTTTACTTCCTTTAGGAATTACAGAGATGTGTAATGCAGGAATTTCTGCTGGTGTTGTAAGTGTAAATTTTGCTCTTGATCCTTATAAAGAGTTTAATGGATTTAATATGGCAACAAGCACTTATGGAGCATTTATTTATCTTAAATATGGTCCTTATAGATTATTTTCACAAATGGAACAGGATGCAATTTTGAAGATGGGGAAGATTTTGTGGATTGCAGGACATTCAGGACCTGAGACAGCGGATGATTCAAGAACACATTTTGGAATATTTTCTCCTGCTATTTCACATCTTTTTCCAGAGGGAAAAATCTGCAACCTTCATCCTTGGGAAGCAAATGAGGTTCCCGTTCTTTTAGCAGAAGCATTTAAAAAGGATTTTCCAATAATATGTCTTCATCTTACAAGACCCCCAATAGAAATTCCTGATAGAAAGAAACTTAATATTCCATCACACTTTGAGGCAAGAAGAGGTGCTTATGTAATAAGAGATTTTAAAGATCCAAATGATAAGGATGGAACAGTCATTGTAAGAGGGACAATGTCAACATATAATTTTTTAAAGATTCTTCCTGAAGTTGATAAGAGGTTTAATTTAAAAATAATAATTGCAACAAGTAAGGAACTTTTTGAACTTCAGGATGATGATTATAAGAATAAGGTATTACCTGAAAATGATTTTCATGACTCAATGGTTATAACAAATGAATCAAAGATTGCAACAAGTTCCTGGATTGCAAATTCAGTTTCAAAGGAATACTCTCTTTCAAGTGATAGTGACAACAGGTGGAGAACAGGAGGAACAGTTGATGAGATTCTTAAAGAAGCACAACTTGATCCTGAAAGCATCTTGAAAGGAATAGAGAAATTCGTTAAGGATAAAAAGAAAAGAAGGGAGAGATTAAGAATAGGATGAGGTATGGAGTACTGGACAAAAGAGATAACAAAGCAGTTAATAAGAGCAGCAAAAAATGAGATTAAAGTAGATCTCCTTTTAAAAAATGCCTCTTTAATAAATGTATTTTCAGGAGAGATTAAAAGAGAACATGTTGCTATTCATTCTGGTGTTATTGTAGGGTTTGGAGATTATTCAGCAAAAAGAGTTATAGATTTAAAAGGAAAGTATCTTTCTCCCGGTTTTATAGAATCACATATTCATATTGAGTCCTCTCTTCTAAGTATTACTGAATTTGCAAAGGCAGTTGTAAAACATGGAACAACAACTGTTGTTATAGATCCGCATGAGATTGCAAATGTTTTAGGCCTTGATGGAATAAAATTTATGCTTGAGGCAAGTAAGTATCAGCCAATCTCTCTTTATTTTGAACTTCCATCAGCAGTTCCAGCAACATTAAGTTTTGAAACATCAGGTGCAAGACTTTCAAGTGAAGATTTAATTCCATTTTCAGAGCAGAAATGGGTTGTTGGGCTTGGAGAGGTTATGAATTATCCTGCTGTTTTAGAAGGGGATGATGATGTTATAAATAAAATTGAACTTTTTAAAGGTAGAATTATTGAAGGACACGCTCCCGCACTTGTTGGTAAAAATCTTTCAGCATATATTGTTGCTGGAGCAAGATCAGACCATGAGTCATTTATGCTTGAGGAGGCAAAGGAAAAACTTGAAAAAGGCATGTTTGTAATGATAAGGGAAGGTTCAATTGCAAGAAATTTAAAGGCACTTATTCCTCTTGTCAATGAGAAAAACTGGTCAAGATTTATTCTTGTATCTGATGATCTCCATCCACTTACACTATATGAAAGAGGACATCTTGATTATACTTTAAGAGAAGCAATAAAGTTTGGTATTGAACCTGTTAATGCAATAAGGATGGTGACATTGAATCCAGCAACATATTTTGGATTTAAAAATCTTGGAGCAATTGCTCCAGGATACTGGGCTGATATGGTTGTTTTCTCCAATCTGAAGGAATTAAAAGTTGAAAGAGTTTTTAAGAAAGGAGTAGAAGTTTTTAGTAGGGGAAGATTTTTATGGAAGAAAAAACCGAAAAAGGTTTTCATAAGGTCATCTGTGAATATAAAATGGCTTGAGTTAAAGCAATTTTCAATTCCAGCAAGGGGTAAAAAAGCAAGGGTAATAAAGGTTGTGCCTGGAGAGTTGATAACAGAAGAGGAGATTACTGAGGTTAAAACAGAGAAAGGATATGTTGTAAGTGATCCTGAAAATGATATTTTGAAACTTTTTGTTATTGAAAGACACAGTGCAAGTGGAAATATAGGGAAAGGACTTGTTAAAGGAGTAGGTCTTAAAAAGGGAGCGATTGCACAAACAATTTCACATGATTCACATAATATTGTTGCTTGTGGTGTTGATGATGAGAGTTTGTTTGAAGCGGTTCTTCAGATTGTAAAGATGGGTGGAGGAATATGTTGTGTTGAGGATGGAAAGGTTTTAAGTAAACTTCCACTTCCAATAGCAGGACTTATGACAGATGAAAAACTTGATACAGTTGTTTCAAAATATAAAGAACTTCTTGAAAGTGCAAGAAAACTTGGTTCAAAACTTGATGATCCATACATGATGCTTTCATTTCTTGCTTTACCAGTTATTCCAAAATTAAAACTTACTGACAAAGGGCTTGTTGATGTTGAAAGGTTCAGGTTTGTGAAACTTTTTGTATGAAAAGGGTTATTTTGATAGTTCTTGATAGTGTTGGAGTTGGTTATATGAGGGATGCAAAGAAATTTAATGACTGGGGAGCAAATACACTCGGGCATTTAAGGGAGTATTTTGGGAAACTTGATTTACCAGAACTTGAGAAAATGGGACTTTCAAGAATAATTGATTTAAAAACAGGTAGAAAAGTAATTCCAGAAGGAAGTTTTGGAAAAATGAAAGAGAAGTCAAATGCAAAGGATACAATTATAGGGCATTGGGAATTGATGGGGATTATATCTAAAAAGGGTTTCCCTCTTTATCCGAATGGTTTTCCGAAAAGTATTATAAAGAAGTTTGAAAAAAGAATTGGAAGAAAGGTTCTTGGAAATAAACCTGCTTCAGGAACAGTTATAATAGAGGAACTTGGAGAGGAACATATGAAGACAGGAAATCCAATTGTTTATACATCTGCTGATAGCGTCTTTCAGATTGCAGCACATGAAAAAGTTGTCCCTTTAAGAACACTTTATAAATGGTGCAGGATTGCAAGAGAGATACTTTCTGGAAAATACAGGGTTGGAAGGGTTATTGCAAGACCATTTATTGGAAGACCGGGAAAATTTAAAAGAACATATAATAGAAAAGATTTTTCAGTTTCTCCTCCTAAAAAGACACTTCTTGATTATTTAAAGGAAAAAAGGATAAAAACAATTGGAATTGGAAAAATTGGTGATATTTTTAATCATAAAGGTCTTTCAATTGAAATTCACACTGAAGGAAATAGAGATGGAACTTTAAAAACAATAAAAGCAATCAAGGAGATAAAGGAGAAATCATTTATTTTTACAAATCTTGTTGATTTTGATTCAAACTATGGACATAGAAGAAATCCAGAAGGATATTACAATGCTTTAAAAGAATTTGATTCATTTCTTCCTGAGATTAAAAAGAACATGAAAGAAAATGATATTCTTATAATAACAGCAGACCATGGTTGTGACCCACTTTATAAAAAACATACAGATCATACAAGAGAACATGTTCCATTACTTGTATATGGAGAAAGGATAAAAGTTAAGAATCTTGGAATAAGAGAAAGTTTCTGTGATGTAGCAAGGACAATTGATGAATATTTTGGAGTTGGAAAAATAAAAACAGGGAAGAGTTTTTTAAAGGAGGTGTTGAAAAGTTGAATACGAAAAGAGCAGTAACATTTTTAAAGAAAAAGATTAACTTTTCTCCAAGAATTTTTATGATACTTGGTTCAGGGCTTGGAGAACTTGCAGAAACAGTTAAAAACAGAAGAATTATTGATTATAAAGAGATTCCAGATTTTCCTACCTCAACTGTTCCGGGGCATAAAGGACGACTTGTCTTTGGAGAACTTGAAGGAAAGAAGGTTGGTATAATGCAGGGAAGGTTTCATTATTATGAAGGGTATGATATGGATAAAATTTGTTTTCCTATAGAAGTTTTTAAGGAACTTGGTGCAGAAATTTTGATAATAACAAATGCAAGTGGAGCAATAAATAGAAAATTTAAGGTTGGTGATATAGTTTTAATAAAGGACCATATAAATTTTCTTGGAATTAATCCTTTAAGAGGAGGACCAAATTTTGTTGATATGACATATGCTTATGATATAGGAATCCGTAAAATAGCAAAGAGTGTTGCAAGAAGATTGGGTTGGGATTTAAAAGAAGGAGTATATCTTTTTCTTTCAGGACCAAGTTATGAGACCCCTGCTGAGATAAGGATGTTCAGGAAACTTGGAGCAGACCTTGTTGGAATGAGCACAGTTCCTGAAGTTATAAAAGCAAGACATCTTGATATAAGAGTTCTTGGACTGTCGCTTGTAACAAACATGGCAGCAGGTATTTTAAAGAGGAAACTTTCTCATGAAGAGGTTATAGAGACAGGGAAGAGATCAAAGGAGAAGTTTATCAGGTTGATAAGAGAGATTATAAAGAAGGTGTAAGGTGTAAAGGATGGGAAAAATGTTCCTCTTAGCGGTGGCCTTCAGGCTACCGCAAATAAGTGGAAGTAATGAATGAAATCCGAGGATTGAAGAAGAGATTCCTTAATGTAGCCGACCCTTCAGGGTCGGAGAAGTAGGGAGGAAGTATGAATGTTTATGAGTTGATTAAGAAGAAAAGAGATGGAGGAGAATTAAGTAAAGAAGAGATTGAATTTATGATTAATGGATTTGTTAAAGGGGAGATTCCAGATTATCAGATGGCAGCATTTTTGATGGCAATCTATTTCAGAGGAATGAAGCCAAGGGAATGTGTTGATTTGACAATGACAATGGTTCATTCAGGAGATGTTGTTGATCTTTCAGGGATAAATGGATTTAAGGTTGATAAACACTCAACAGGTGGTGTTGGAGATACAACAACACTTGTTCTTGCTCCATTGGTTGCTGCAAGTGGTGGAATAGTTGCAAAGATGACAGGAAGGGAACTCGGACATACTGGTGGAACTGTTGATAAACTTGAATCAATTCCAGGAATGCAGGTTGAACTTCCAAAGGAGAAATTTTTTGAAATTGTGAATAAGATTCATGTAAGTTTGATTGCACAGACAGCAACACTTGCACCAGCAGATAAGAAAATATATGCTTTAAGAAATGTAACCGCAACAGTTGATTCAATTCCTTTAATTGCTGCTTCTATTATGAGTAAAAAACTTGCAGCAGGAAGTGATGGTATTGTTCTTGATGTAAAAACTGGCATTGGCGCTTTCATGCAGGAATATAAGGATGCATTGGAACTTGCAAAGACAATGGTTGATATAGGAGAAGGAGCAGGAAGAAGAGTTGTTGCACTTATAACAAGCATGGATCAGCCACTTGGATATGCAATTGGAAATGCGATTGAGGTTGAGGAGGCAATAAAGACATTAAGAGGAGAAGGACCAAAGGATTTGGAGGATCTTGTTATTGAACTTGGAAGTAATATGCTTCTTATTTCAGGGGTTGTGAAGTCAGTTGATGAAGGAAAGAAGGTTTTAAGGGAGAATATAAAGAATGGAAAGGGATTGGAGAAGTTGAGAGAACTTATAAGAGAGCAGGGTGGAGATGAAAGGGTTGTTGATGATACATCTTTACTTCCTCAGTGTAAGGAGAAGATAGAGGTGAGGTCTCCAAGAAAAGGGTATGTTCAGTTTATAAATGCTCTTGAGGTTGGTATTACATCTAAAATGCTTGGTGCAGGAAGAAAGAAGAAGGATGATAAAATTGACCATTCAGTTGGAATATATCTTAAAAAGAAGGTGGGCGATGAGGTTGATGAAGGAGAGCCACTTGCAATTTTCTACACAGATGGAGACAGAAGTAAGATTGAACCAGCAATGGAAAGATTTATAAATGCATATAGAATCGGAGATGAAAAGGTTGAAGTGCCAAAATTTTTCTATGCAAGAGTAGCAAAAGAAGGAGTTGAGGAGTATTAATGAGTAGGCAAGGTGGTTTTCCCCTCGGAGGACGCTCACGTGTGTGGCTCGCTCTGCTCGCTGCGGTGGAAAGCTCCATGTCCTCGCTCGCAAAGCCTCCTCGGGAAAAAACCACCTACTATTTGCTATTCGCCATTCGCCATTTGCTTGATTTGGAGGAAAGATGAAAATAGGAAGAAATTTTACAAATACTCTGATTGCTGAGGTTCTTAATGAAGAGGAAAGAAAGAAGGTTATATCAGGAGAGATTGATCTTTTTTCAATGAATGCTCTTGGATTAATGGAGTTTAAAAGAAGAGTAATTTTTCAATTAGAGGAAGCAAAAAAAATAGGTCTTGACTGGTTAGAGTTGGACTGTGATGTTCCGAATCCATATCTTGATTTTACTGATGAAGAGTGCAGTAAAATAAAAGAGAAAGCAGAGGAACTTGGAATAACTCTTTCTGTTCATCTTTCATATTCAGGAGTTGGAAAAGAGGTTGCCTGTATTCAGGATTATGAAAGGGAACTTGTTGTTGGACTTCATAAGAAGTATCTTGATTTTGCGCACAAAATCGGAGCAAAAGTATGCATTCTTCATCCAGGAACAGCACCATTTTATTTTCTTTCACCTTATTTTCTTGATAAGATTGAAACTGCTCTTCTTAAAACTTTAAGGGAACTTATTCCGTATGCAGTTGAGAGAGGAATTAAGTTTCATATTGAGAACAATGTTTCATTTGACAACATTTACTATGAGGTTGAAGATGTTTTAAAAATTGTGGAAAAATTGAGAGAAGAGAATTTTGAAGTTTACTTTAATTTTGATATAGGACACTGGTTTACAAGGGCAGAAAAAGGGAAGGATATTCCTGATGACCCAGTAGAAATTTTAGAGAAGATTCCAGAGGAATATGTTTATGAAATTCATTTAAATGATTATGTTCCAAAGAAAATAATATTTCATCCACCACTTATTGATACACCAGGACTTCTTAAAAAAGAGGTTCTTGAAAGGTATTTTAAGATAATGAAAGAAAGATTGAGGCCGGAGGTTATTGTTCTTGAGACAGCATTTAAGACAAAGGAGCAAATTGAAAGAAGATGGGAGTTCCTTGAGAAAGAAACAGAATATATCAGGCAAATAGCGAATAGCGAATAGCAAATGGTGAAGTTTATTTTTATGCTTGGAAGACCTGGTTGTGGTAAGTCATATTTATTTAAAAATGTTTTTACTCCAGTTTTAGAAGAAAAAGGTTATGAGGTTGAAAGAGTTGATGATTTCCCAATTTTAAAGAAATTGCTTAGCGAGGATAAAGAGTTTAAAAGGCATGTAAGAAAAGAAGGAGGATTTGAAGTTACTGACTGGAGTATAGTTGATGAAGTTTTAAAGGAGATGGATAAGGTTTTAAAGGATAAGGAAGAGGAAGGAAAGGTTATTTTGGTTGAGTTTGCAAGAGATAATTACAAAAAAGCAATATCAAATTTTTCTGATTATGTTAGAGAGAAAACACTTTTACTTTATATATGGGCTCCTTTTGAACTCTGTCTTGAAAGAAATAAAAGTAGGTTTGAAAGGGGTAAAGACATTGATGACCACATAGTACCAACAGACCTTATGTTCTCTTATTACAAGACAGATGACCTTGAAAAGGTTTTTCTTGAAAATAGGAACTCCCTTCCAGATGAATTTTATGGATGGAAAATAAGATTTTTTAATAATGAGGATAGTGAACTCCCGACTGAAAAGAAAAGGGAAATTTTTAAGAGTTTAATAGAAGGAGTTTTGTGATGAATTATACTGAATTTGTTGAAAAAGAGGGAAAAAGGATTGGACTGAATAAAGTTGTGGATTTAATTAAAAAAGTATCTGGGAAGAAAGTGCTTATTTACACTCACGATGATCCAGACGGAATAACAAGTGGACTAATTTTGACTGAGTTATTCGAAAAACTTGGAATTGATTATGATATTCTCATTCCAGAGACAATGGAACTTGAAAAAGACCGACTTGAGAATGATATTAAAAAGGATAAATATGATGCTTGCTTTGTTCTTGATAAAGCAACAATGGGATATTATGATGAATATTATAAGATATGTGAAAATTTTATTGTTATAGACCATCATCCTTTAATAGGAGAAAAACCAAAAAAAATAGTAGTGTTGAATCCGCAACTTCATGGAGATTATAAGTCCTGTTCCTGCTCATTTATTCTTCATATGCTTTACTCATCTTTTGGATTTAAAAGTAAAAAAATTGATTTTCTAAATTTAATAGGACTTAAAGGTGACTGGGCAATAGAGCCAGCAACAGATTATTATTCAGATTATGTTCTTCCATTTATTGAGGATGTGAGAGATAATTTTGGTTTTCTTTTTGAAAAGATTGAAGATGAACCAACACTTTTTGAAGTAAAACAGAGGAAATATACAACACTTTTAAATCAGATAACAGAGGTTGTTTTTGCATTAAGTGGTGGGGGATTTCAGTATTTCTACAATGATAGGGATGAAAGTTTAAGTGATTTATATCAGCCGATTTTTACATATAAACTACTTAAAAAAATTGATGAAGAAAAAATTTTTATTTTAAAGAAAAGGGAGGACTTTTTTAAGTTAATTGGAGATGAAAAGGCACTTCTTATATGGAAATTTTATAAAGATGACTGGGATAAGGTCTCCGGATATTTTGAGAATTGTGTTTACGTTGATACAATAAATTCAGTTGACATTTACATGTTTTTTGGTAATAAAATTCCTCTTATGCCAATGATAGGTTCTGTAAGGGTTTACTCATTACCAAGAGTAAAAGGAGATGAAAAACTTCTTATAATGGTTAATAACCTTTTTGAAAATGGAGTTCACTTTTCATTCAGATCAACATCTAAAAATTTGCACTGTGGAGAGATTGCTCATGAACTTATAGAGGAGATTTTAAAATTTTACAACTATCCAGGTGAAATTACTGGGGGAGGACATCCATTTGCAGCAGAGGCAAGGACGAGAAAGAGTGGAGTACCGTTTATTTTTGCACTTCAAAAATTGTTAGAGATTCTTAAAAAGAGAAAAGGAGGGGAGAATGGCTGATGTAGAGATTTTTTCAAGAAGATTCAAAACGCAAAGAGGAAAAACCTTCTTCTTTGATGTGAAGAAAAACTCAAATGGAAAATTTGTGAAAATCACAGAAAGTATTCCTCAGGGGAACTCAAATTACAGAAGAGCATTTATGACTGTTTCAGAAGAGGCTTTACCGGAATTTATAAAGACACTTGAGGAGATAAAGCAGGAGATGGAGAAGTATTAAACAAAAAGGAGGAAAATATGGAAGAAATAAAAATTGGGTTTATCGGAGGAAGTGGTGTTTATAAAATTGAAGGAATAAATGTTATTGATGAACTAGATATTGAAACACCTTTTGGTAAACCATCAGATAAAATAATAATAGGTGAATATGAGGGAATAAAGGTTGCCTTTCTTCCGAGGCATGGAAGAGGACATTACATTTCACCATCAGGTATAAACTACAGAGCAAACATATTTGCTTTAAAAAAACTTGGTGTTGAGAGATTGATTTCATTCAGTGCTGTTGGAAGTATGAAGGAGGAGATTGAGCCAGGAGATATTGTATTACCTGATCAGTATTTTGATAGAACAAAATTAAGACCAAGTTCTTTTTTTGGTAATGGACTTGTAGCACATATAAGTTTTGATAAACCAACCTGTCCTGTTTTAAGAGAGGAGATTTTTAGAATCTGTAAAAATTTGAATATTAAAGTTCATAATGGAGGAACATATATCTGTATTGAAGGACCACAATTTTCAACACTTGCTGAATCAAAAATTTACAGAAGCTGGGGAGTTGATGTGATTGGGATGACAGGGATTCCTGAGGTAAAACTTGCAAGGGAAGCAGAGATGTGTTATCACACAGTTGCACTTGTAACTGACTATGATTGCTGGCATCCAGAGCATGATGCAGTTACAGTTGACATGGTTGTGAATCAATTAATTGAGAACACTAAAAAAGCAAATGAAATCGTAAAAAATATTATACCTGTTTTGGCAAAAGAGGAACTTGGAAAATGCAATTGTAGGGAGGCACTTAAAAATGCAATCATGACAAAACCAGAGGCAATGGATGAGAAGATGAAGAAGGATTTGGAAATATTAATTGGAAAATATTTAAAGAGTGAGCAGGGATGAAAGAGATTGGGAGGCATAGATGAGGATAGGAAGGAATTTTACAAATCTTCTTGAGACAATGTATTTAACAGATGAGGAAAAAAAGGCGTTAAAAGAAGGAAAACTTTCTGTTCCTGATATGGATGCTAAAGTTCAGATTAAATCAAAGAGAAATATTAGGTTTCAAATTGAGATTGCAAAAGAGATTGGAATTGACCATGTTGAACTTGATGGTGGAATACCAAATCCATTTCTTTCAATGACTGATGAAGAAATAGAGGATGCAAAGAAAGCTTCAGAAGAGTATGGAATATCTCTTTCACTCCATCTTCCTTATACATTTGTTTCTGAAAGTATTGTTTCATTTCAAAAAGAGGAAAGAGAGATTGCAGTAAATCTTTTGAAGAGATACATTGATTTTGCAGAAAAACTTGGGTGTATTTCAGTAAATTTACATCCAGGAAGAGTTCCATTTTATCAGGCAGAAGGGAGGTATCTTGAAATTGTAAAAGAAGGAATAAAAGAAAGTTTAACTGAACTTGGAAATTATTCAAAAGAAAAGGGAATAAAATTTCATCTTGAAAATAATACCTATTTTGACAATATTTTTAAAGAAGTGGATGAGATTGTGGGACTTCTTATTGAGTTAAGGAAGAATGGGATTGAAATATATTTCTGTTTTGATATAGGACACTATTTTACAAGGGGAAGTTTTGGACTGGATATTCCAAATCCACCAGAGGATATATTCTTGAAGATTCCTGATGAACTTCTTTATGAGGTCCATTTAAATGACTATATTGTAGAAAAGAAAAAGTTTCATCCTCCTCTTCATTACCAGCAGGGACCTTTAAAAAAAGAAAACCTAAAAAATCTTGCAAGATATTTTAAAGAAAAAGGAGTTGAACTTGTTGTTGTTGAGACAGCAGTAAGGGATGTTGATGAGTTACTTAACTCAAAAAAACTTCTTCTGGATGAATCAAAGTTTTTAAAGGAGATTTTTGCATGAAACTTTATGTTTTCCTCCTTGGACGCCCTGGTTGTGGAAAGTCAGAGGTCTGGAGAAATTTGAAAGAATTTTTTGAAAAGGAAAATATAGCGCATTCCTTTTCAAGAGTTGACGACTTTCCAATTTTGAACTCCTGGAAAGAGGAGGATTTTAAAAGAAATATCTTTACACATTTTAAGCCAACTCCAGATGGTGGATTTAAAGTTATTGATGAAGGTGTCTGGGATGAACTTTTAAGGCGACTTAATGAAAAAATCAAAAAAATAGATGTTGATATACTTGCAATTGAGTTTGCAAGAAAGAACTATACATCCAGTTTAAGGAATTTTTCTCCCGATGTTATTTCAAAAAGTATAATAGTTTATATTGATGCACCTTTTGAGGTCTGCTGGAAGAGGAATGTTGAGAGGGTAAAAAAATTGAGGGAACAGGGTATTGATGCTCATTTTGTTTCAAAAAAGGAGATGGAGGAAACATATTTATATGATGATAAAGAGGATTTGATAAGAGAATATAAGGATAGGGTTTTTGTTATAAAAAATAATGAGGAGACAACAAAAGAGGATTTGAAAAGGGAGGTTTATAAAATTGTAAAGAAGGTAAAAGAGTTCTTATGAGAGAGTTAATAAAAAGGTTACCAAAGGTTGACCTACATTGTCATATTGATGGTGCTTTGAGAACCAGAACTATAATTGAACTTGCTCAATTACAGAATTATAAACTACCAACTTATGATGAGGAGGAATTAAAGAAATATGTAACTGTTTCAAAAAGTTGCAGGTCACTTAGTGAATTTCTTGAGAAGTTTGAGATTTTTTATCCTCTTCTTAAAGACAGAGAAGCAATGAAAAGGGTTACTTATGAATTGATTGAGGATGCGAAGAAAGAAAATATTGTTTATCTTGAGGCAAGGTTTGCACCGGTTTTACAGAGTAAGGAAGGTCTAAACATGGAGGATGTATTAAAGGCAGTTCTTGAGGGAAAAAAACTGGGTGAAGAAAATTTTGGTATAAAATGTGGAATAATACTCTGTGTTTACAGGGGACAACCTCCAGAGTCCTGGTATGAGACAGTGGAACTTGCTAAAAAATATAAAGATAAAGGTGTTTGTGGAGTTGACCTTGCTGGAGATGAGTCAAGATATCCTGCAAAGGATTTTAAAGAAGTTTTTGAACTTGCTCAAAAATATAATCTTAACATAACTGTTCATGCAGGAGAAGCAGCCGGAGCAGAAAGTATAAGGTGGGCAATAGACCTTCTTGGAGCAAAAAGAATTGGACATGGGGTTAGGTTAAAAGAGGATAGGTTTCTATATGAGAGGGTGAAGAATGCGAAAATTCCACTTGAGATGTGTCCGACATCAAATGTTCATACAGAGGTTGTTCCTTCATATAAAAAACATCCTATAAAGGAGTATTATTATGACGGAATAAGGGTTACTGTAAATACTGATGACAGGGGTGTTTCTGATATTGATTTAAGTTATGAATGGGAGGTATGTATAGATGAGATAGGATTTAAACTTGAGGATTTACTTGATATGAACATAAATTCAATTGAGGCAGCATTTCTTGATGAAAGTGAAAAAAATAGAATCAAGGAGTTGATTCAAAACCAAACTTCGGAAATACTTAAAGGGAGGAAGAATGACTTTTAAAGAAACAGAATTTCCGGATGTTATTGAGAAGTTAAAAGAGATATCAGATGATTTTGGAGATGAAAGTCCAACAAAGATTCTGCTTGATATGGTTTATTCTTTAATGAAAAAAATTCCACTTTATCCGGGAATAGTAAATATGTGTATGGATAAAATTAAAGAGAATGGAGAAAATCTTGAAAAGGATGATATTGTTATTGTTTATGATAATGGAAGGATTATAAAAGGAGTTGTTGAGGAATGTAATTCAGATTTTTTGAAACTTAAAGATGTTTCTATAATGGAAAAAAAGCAGAGTATTGATTTAAACAGAAAGGATTTAAAAAGGATTTTAAAGTTTAATAGAGAGATTTTGAAAAGGTTGTGGCCAACACTTGTATTTGAAGAATGATAGGAGGAGAAAATGAAATTGAAAGAAGGAGAGATATATCTTGTAAAAGGAAAAACAACAATTGAACTTATTGATGGAGAGGTTGAGATTATAGGGAAAAAGGTAAAAAAAGGAGAAACTGTTTATGTTCCTTATGGAAAAACTGTTCCTGTAGAGGTATTAAGTGATGCAGAAGTAAATTTTGATAATTATGAGAAGATTCCTTTGAGGACAATACCTCCTGAATGGGATGAAGTTGTTAATAGAATTTTAAATGAAAATTTGAAAAAGGTTATTGTTCTTGGTGAGGTTGACACTGGAAAGACATTTTTTTCAACATATCTTTCAAACAAAATCATTGAAAAAGGAAAAAAGGTAGGAATCATTGATGCAGATCTTGGTCAGTCAGATATAGGTCCTCCTGGAACAATTGGAGGAGTAATTTTAGAAAAACAGGAAATTTTTCTTTCTGAAATTCCTCCTACTTTTCTTTATTTTGTAGGAGCACATTCACCAGGACTTCATTTTCTTCCCTATATTGCAGGAGTTTTACATGTTTTGAATAAACTTATAAATAGGGTGGATGTTGTAATAATTGATACTCCTGGATGGGTGCAGGGAGATGGAGGAAGAGCAATAAGAAGATGTGAACTTGAGGTTGTGGATCCCAGTTGTATAATTCTTTTACAGAGAAATGATGAAATTGAACATCTTGTTAAAATATATAAGGATATCCCGATTATAAGATTGAAAGTTTCAAAGAAGGCATCTTCTACAAGCCAGGAGGCAAGAAAGAAACTTCGTGAAGAGATTGCAAGGAAATATTTTAAGAATTTACAAAAAATAACACTAAATTTTGATGAGATTGAAACAGATAGAGCATATCTTCTTACTGGAAAAAAAATTGAAATTAATGATGGAAACATTCTTCATGCAGAACTTCTTTCTGGATGGGAAGGAGCACTTGTTGTTAGTGAAAGAAAACTTGATATTTTTGAAATAGAAAAACTTAAAAAGGAAATAGGTGTTTTTAGAATTAAAAATATTGTTAAAGGAAAGGAGAAGAATCTTGTTGTTGGACTTCTTGATGAAAAAAGGGATGTTTTAGGGTTGGGAATAATACAGGAGATTGATTATAAGAATGGAAAGTTTCATATACTTACTCCTTTTAATGAAAAAGACAGGATAAAGATAATTCAGTTTGGTTCTATTAAACTGTCAGAAAATATTGAGGAGGCTGGGTTCATTGAGCCAGGATATTTTTAAGGGGATAAATATAAGGGAGCTTCTTGAAAAGAGGGAAGAGGAAACATTATCAAGTTTCGCCACACTTTCAAAAAAAAGTAAGGGTAGAAGATATTATGAGGAGGAAAGTAGTGTAAGGACAATATTTCAAAAGGATAGAGATAAAATTTTAAATTCACTTTCATTCAGATTACTCAAACATAAAACACAGGTTTTTATTTCAACAACAGGAGAAATTTTTAGAACAAGACTTACTCATACTTTAGAAGTTGCACAGGTTTCAAGAGTGATATGTCAGGGTCTTGGTTTGAATATTGATCTTGCAGAAGCAATTGCTCTTGGGCATGATTTAGGGCATACTCCTTTTGGACATACAGGAGAGGAAGTTTTAAATGAACTTTCCTCAAAAGGATTCAGACACAGTGAACAATCATTGAGAGTTGTTGATTTTATTGAAAATAGAGGAAAAGGGCTTAATCTCACATATGAAGTAAGGGATGGAATTTTAAAACATTCAAAAGGAGAGGCATCAATCCTTGACCTCTATTACAAAAAAGGAAATATTCCAGAACCAGAAACACTTGAAGGTGAGGTTGTTCAATATTCTGACTGGATTGCTTATATAAACCATGACATAGATGATGCGTTTAATATGGGACTTATAAAAAGGGAGGATTTACCAGAAGGGATTGAGGAGGTTTTGGGAAAAAATTTTCATTCAAGGATTGAGACAATTTTAAGAGATATAATTACAAACTCTTACGGAGAAAAAAGAATAAGGATGAGTTATAAGGTTCTTGAGGCAATGGAGAGATTGAGGGAGTTTCTTTATGATAAGGTTTATGTTCATCCAGTAATAACAAAGAGGGAGGATAAAGCGAAAAGGATTCTTACAACTTTATTTGAATACTATTCAAAAAATATTGATAGAATTTTAAAGAAGTATCCATTTTTTGAGAGTGAAGAAGAGGAGAGGATTGTTGTTGATTATATTGCAGGATTAACTGATAGAGAGGCAGAGGAAGAATATAATTTAGTGAACAGTGAACAGTGAACAGTGAAAAGATGTTCCTTATAGCGGTGGCTTTCAGGCTACCGCAAAATATGTGGCAGGAACAAACAAAATTCCAGGGAATGAGAAAAGTATTCCAAATTGTAGCGCACCCTTCAGGGTGCGAAGCAGTGAGCAGGAGGGAGGATGAAAGGGTATATTGAAAAGATTGAAAGAGGAAAGGCATTGATAATTTTGAAAAATGGTGGAGAGATGTTTTTACCGATAAAGAATTTACCTTTTAAAGTTTATGAAGGAATGCATCTTGAAATAAAAATAGAACAGGATAAGGAAAGTGAAAAAAGGTTAAAGAGAAGAATTAGTGAAATAAAAAGAAGACTTACAGGAAAAGAATAAAAAGATAATGGTTAAACG
>QMOP01000003.1 GCA_003650255.1 Caldisericota bacterium | reverse complement strand
TTGGTCTGCCTTATTGGGTGGCTCTGTTCCATAATCAGTTCCAGGTTCAGCAACATTACTCCATTCTGGAATACATCTTGAAATATGGGAGTTTGCAACATAGGTCCATTCTATTCCTTCACTCACAAGAACAGGAATGATTCTTTCTGAAAATGCAATCTCTGAAGGGAAAAACCCTTTTGTATCAGGGGGAGAACCCCATGCCTCTTCATAAATTGCTTTATAAAGCTGAATCTCCTTTCTTGCAATCTCTTCTTCTGGTAAAAGTGGAAAAAGAGGATGATGGAAACCAAAAATCACAATATCCATCCTTCTGTTTCCACCTTCTGTAAACCACTCTCTTGTCTCCTGAATATATGAGTTCCACCATGGTTTATATTCAAAATAGTAAGCATCTCCCAATGATTTTACATTCAAGCATAGTGCTCCTGTATAGGAAAGAGTAAATCCTGCCTGAGGATATTCTGTTATCAAAGAAAGGGAATCCTTTGGACGATACTGATATGCTGCTTCCCTGTCATCCTTATCAAATATAGCAACAAGGTCATTATAAGGATGACCTGAATAAGGGTCAGTATCTTTATAATCAATTGACTCCTTTGCATTCTCCCATCTGTTAATCCCTGCTCTTGAAGGCATGGGCCAGTAAAGTGGCTGATGAAGATGCCAGTGATTTACATAATATAAGGGATTTGCTTTCAAATTCAAAGAACTTATCAAAAAGCAAAATGCAAAAAGAATTGATATTGCAAAACATTGTGCTATTTTAACATACTTTTCAGTTAAACGTTTAACTAAAATTAAAAATGAATAAAAACTTTTAAATCCTTTTTTTGTCATCTTACTTTTGAGGTTGACTTCCTGAAAATAAGTTTCACAGGAAGCACCTCCTCAAAATAGGAAATTATACCCTTTTCACTCATCTCAATAAGCTTCTTTACTCCGACCCTTCCCATTTCATATATTGGATACTTTACAGTTGTAAGAGGTGGGTCAAGAAGTGATGCACTTGGCAGGTCATCCATTCCAACAACCCCTATATCCTGCGGAATTCTCAAACCACTTTCTTTAATTGCCCTATATGCTCCCTGAGCCA
Organism: Caldisericota bacterium; assembly: GCA_003650255.1. Classification (GTDB taxonomy): domain Bacteria; phylum CG03; class CG03; order B21-G15; family B21-G15; genus B21-G15. The sequence goes on along the minus strand of QMOP01000003.1, from coordinate 25,451 downwards.
TCAAATCATTTCCAGCAAAAACAGCATCAACCTTCTTTTTTATAAGTTTCTTCATTGCTTCATATCCACCCTCTTCGCTGAAATGTCCTTTTTCAACAAACTTTGGATTAAATCCAAACCCATTTTCTTTAAGTGCTTTTTTATATCCTTTGAATCTATCAACTGCACTTACAACATTTAAGCTACCTGTAATAAGCCCTATCCTTTTATATCCACATGAAATAAGATGCTTTGTTGCTATATATCCTCCTTTAAAATTATCTCCTGTAACATATGGAATCTTAATATCTGGAAGATAACTACCCACAAAAACAAACGGATAACCCTCCTCAAGAATCTCTTTCAAATATGTATCATATAAAGTTGACCCTATATAAATCATTCCATCAATACTTCTTTCTCTGAAAAGCCGCAAATATCTTTTTCTCCTGACAAACTCATAACTTGCCATCTCAAGAAGAAGTTTATATCCATGTTCAGTTAATTCATCATATACTCCACTTACAGAAAGCGCAAAGTATGCCTGAACAAAAATCCTTTTAATCTGAGGAATAACGAGTGCTATTGTATACGTTTTGTTTTTTACAAGACCTCTTGCAAGAGTGGAAGGTCTATAACCAAGTTTCTTTGCTGCATCAATAATCTTTTCTCTTGTCTCATCCGGAATCCTTGGATTTCTACTCAGCGCCAAGGAAACAGTAGCAGTGGAAACTCCAACATATTCTGCAATATCTTTAATTGTAACATATTGCTTCTTCTCTCCTGTCTCTTCCATTTTCTTTCCACCCTTCTTCAAACGCACCCTCCCCATTTTCAGTTAAACGTTTAACTAAAATATTGTAAAATTTTTCACAAAGTTTTGTCAAGTATTTTTTGCTCATTGGTAAAAAGTATGCCAGTATAAGTTGAAATTAGCGAAAGTGAGAATATTTTTATTTGCTCAATTTCTTTTTCCCTCTTCTGATGAATATGCCCGTGAAAAACAATTTTTTGTGTTTCACAACAAAATAATAAAGAGGCAGAGTAAATTCTGAATGAGGACTTTCATGCATTACAAGAGTGTCAAATGGTTCTTTGAATTTCTCCAAAGGTGTAATTTCAATAACTTTAAACTTTGCTTCCCTAAAATCTTTTAGCGATTCTTCTCTCCTTTCTATTGCTCTTTCCATAGCCGAACTATTTTTGCTTCTTCCAATTTCCCTTCTTCAAGATATATTCTTGCCAGAACATAATGACTGTAGAAATAAGGAATTAAGAGGTAAGCATAAGAACAAGTATCATCTGGTTTTAATTCAATTGCTTTAAGAAATAGTTCTTTTGCTTTATCAAGTTTTCCCTGATGAAATTTTACAGCACCTTGACTGAGAAATAAACATAATAGAGACACTTAAAACTTGACTTTTTTTAAAGTATTTTAAAAAATTATAGAAATTATAACAATGAGGAGGATTTATGGATCAGAAGGAATTAATTGAAAAGTTTTCAAAAGAAGCAAAATTAAAATCAACCTATCAGGCAGGAAAAATTTTGAAGGCACTTGTTAAGGTTATTACAGATGAACTTAAAGAAGGAAATCAGGTAAAGATTTCAGGACTTGGAATCTTCAAAGTAAGAGAGACAAAAGCAAGAACAGCAAGAAATCCTAAAACAGGAGAGACGATTCAGGTTCCCGCATCAAAAAAAGTTTCTTTTAAAGTTTCATCAACTTTAAAGAAAGAGATTAAGGGATAACTACCAAAGGAATTTAATTTGATATAGGAATATGAGTGAAGTAAAAGAGGTTAAATTACGCCCTGTTGTGAGAACAAGTGGTTGGATATTTATAATATGGGGAATTGTTGTTGTTGTAAAAGGAATACTTGATGCATTTTTTTTAGAGCCAGAAAGTGAGTTTATAACCATTAAAGAATGGATAAGGTATGCTGGATTTGAAATAATTTATGGATTTGCCTGCATAATATTTGGTCTTGTTATACTTGAATTTTCAAAAAGGGTTAAAGAAAAGATAAAAAAGAAAATAGAGAAAAGTTTTGAATTATGAATTATCCATCAAGGAAACTTAAGAAACTTCCTCCATATCTTTTCGGAGCAATTGATATATTGAAAAAAAGAGCTTATGAGAAGAAACTTGATGTTATTGATTTATGTATGGGAAATCCAGACCTTCCAACTCCAAAGGATATTGTTGAAAGATTGTGTGATACAGTTTTAAATCATTCAAGAACTCATAGATATCCTCAGGCAAAAGGAATGCCAAAATTTAGAAAAGCAATCTTAAAATGGTTTAAAAAAAGATTTGGTGTTGAACTTGACCCTGAAGAGGAGATACTGGCACTCATAGGTTCAAAAGAGGGGATTGCTCACTTTTTTATGAGTTGGCTTGAGGAAGGAGAACTTGTTCTTGTTCCTTCTCCATGTTATCCAGTCCATTACAATGGAGTTATTCTTGCGGGAGGAGAGGTTTATACAATTCCGTTACTTAAGGAAAATAATTATCTTCCAGATTTAAGTAAAATTCCTGAGGAGGTTGCAAGAAGAGCAAAAATTCTTGTTTTAAATTATCCAAACAATCCAACAACAGCAGTTGTTAAGGATTTAAATTTTTTTGAAGAGGTTGTTAGGTTTGCTAAAAAGTACGATATTATTGTTTTACATGATGCAGCATACAGTGAGATAACATTTGATGGTTATGTGGCACCATCCTTTCTTCAGGTTAAGGGATCAAAAGATGTAGCAGTTGAGTTTCATTCATTTTCAAAGACATTCAATATGGCTGGCTGGAGAATTGGTTGGGTATGTGGAAATAGAGAACTTATTAAACCACTTGAGAAATTAAAGAGTTATCTTGATTATGGAGTTCCAACATTCATACAACTCTCAGGAGTTAAGGCACTTGAAATTGAGGATAAGGTTATAGGTGAAACACTTAATGAGTATAAGAGAAGAAGAGATTATTTTTATAATGGTCTTAAAAAACTGGGATGGGAAGTAGAACTTCCAAAGGCAACAATGTACTTGTGGGCAAAAATTCCAGAGCCATTTTCAAGATTGGGTTCATTACAGTTTGCTGAACTTTTAATTGACAAAACAGGAGTTGCCTGTGCTCCTGGAATTGGATTTGGTCCTTATGGAGAAGGGTATGTGAGATTTGCACTTGTTACTCATTACAACAGATTTCATGATGCACTTTTAAGGATTAAGAAGTTCATGAAAGAGGGGGGAAAATATGTCAAGACCAGTTAATATAGGGATAATAGGAATGGGAACAGTCGGAGAGTCTGTTTTCAATATAATAAGGGATAGATATGACTTTTTTGAAGTAAAAATAGGAACACCAATTAGAATAAAGAAGATATGTGATAAAAAATTTGAAAGAAAGAAGCCAGAGGGAATAGATTTTTCCCTTCTTACAACAGAGATTCAGGATGTAATAAATGATGAGGAGATTGATATAGTGGTTGAATTAATTGGAGGAATTGAACCAGCAAGGAGGATAATCCTTGCCTCTCTTGATAAAGGAAAACATGTTGTTACTGCAAATAAGGCGGTTCTTGCAAGTCACTTTAAGGAGATTTTTAAGAAAGTGAAAGAAAAGAAAAGACAGGTTTATTTTGAAGCAAGTGTATGTGCTGGGATTCCAATAATTCAGGCAATAAATGAGGGATTGTGCGCGAATGAGATTGAGTATCTTTTAGGAATTTTAAATGGAACAACAAATTTCATTCTTACAAAAATGGAAGAGGGAAAGGATTTTAAAGAAGCACTCAGAGAGGCAAAAGAAAGAGGGTTTGCTGAGGCAGATCCATCCCTTGATATTTCTGGCGAGGATTCAGTTCATAAACTTTCAATCCTTTCATCAATCATATTTTCAACGCATGTTGGACTTGAAGTTATTCACAAAGAGGGAATTGATTTTGTTGATCCAACAGATGTTAAGTATGGAATGGAAGAGTTTGGATATAAACTCAAACTTCTTGCAATAATGAAGAAAACAAAAGAGGGAATTGAATTGAGAGTATGTCCGACATTTATACCAAAAGAGCATCCACTTTCTGATGTAAGAGATGAGTTTAATGCAGTTTATTTAAGAGGAAGATATACAGGAGATATGATGTTTTACGGAAAAGGAGCAGGAGGGTATCCAGCAGCAAGTGCAGTTATAAGTGATATAGTTTATCTTGCAAGGAAGGTTGTTCAGGGAATTGAAGAACATCTTCCATATCTTGATTTGAAAAGGAGAAGATTGAATGTAAAAGATATAAATGATATTGAGACAAGATATTATGTAAGATTTACAACAATTGATGCTCCAGGTGTTCTTGCTAAAATTGCAAAGATACTTGGAGAGAATAAGGTTTCAATTGCATCTGTTGTCCAGAAAGAGTCAAGTGGATTAAGTGAAGTTCCAATTTTGATGTTAACACATAGGGCAAAAGAGGGAAGTTTTAAAAAGGCAATAACAGAGATTGACAGATTAAATGTTGTAAGAAGAAAGACAGTTTTTTACAGAGTTGAAGATGAAAGATTTTATTAGAAGAGGTATTATAGAGAGATACAGGAAATATTTACCTGTTACTAAAAAAACCCCTGTCATAACCCTCCTAGAAGGTGATACTCCTTTATTAAGAGCAAGAAGTATTGAAAAAGATTTTTCTCTTAAAGCAAGGGTCTTTTTAAAATACGAAGGAACAAACCCAACAGGAAGTTTTAAAGATAGAGGTATGACAGTTGCAATTTCAAAAGCTCTTGAAAAAAAAGCAAAAGCAGTTATATGTGCTTCAACTGGAAATACTGCAGCAAGTGCAGCAGCATATTCAGCAAAAGCAGGTATTAAGTGTTTTGTTGTGATTCCTGAAGGAGCAATTGCTCTTGGAAAACTAACTCAGGCACTTCTTCATGGAGCAGTTGTAATAGGAATAAGGGGAAATTTTGATGATGCTTTAAAGATTGTTCTTGAAATTATTGAAAATTATCCTGTTGAACTTGTTAATTCTTTAAATCCAAATAGAATTGAAGGTCAGAAAACAGCAAGTTTTGAAATAATTGATTATCTTGGAAACGCTCCACATTATCATTTTATTCCAGTTGGAAATGCTGGAAACATAACTGCATACTGGAAAGGGTATAAGGAATTTTATGAAAGAAAATTCAGGGAGAATTTAAAGATTAAAAGAAGATATCCAAAAATGATGGGTTTCCAGGCAAAAGGTGCTGCACCAATTGTAAAAGGAAAGGTTATAAAAAATCCAAAGACAGTTGCAACAGCAATTAGAATCGGAAATCCTGCTTCCTGGAAAAAGGCAGAGAGAGCAAGGGATGAGTCAGGTGGAATTATTGATGTTGTAAGTGATAAGGAGATAATAAATGTATACAAATATCTTGCTTTAAAAGAAGGAGTTTTTGTTGAACCGGCAAGTGCTGCAAGTGTTGCAGGACTTTTTAAGTGTATAAAGGAAGGAATTATAAAGAAAAATGAGAAAGTTGATATTGTATGCACCTTAACAGGTCATGGTCTTAAAGATCCTGATATTGCTATTAAAGAAGGAAAAGGAAGTTTTAAGGTTGTGTCTCCTTCAGTTAAAGAGGTTTTAAGGGTTATGGGATTATGAAGATAAAAATAAAAAGTCCAATGACAGTTGCAAATCTTGGAAGTGGTTTTGATTCAATAGGAGTTGCTTTGAATATTTATAATGAGACAGAGTTCAGGATAACAGAAGGTAAAAAAGGAAAAGTTATGATAGAGATTTCTGGTTATGGAAAAGGAGAACTTGAAGATAAAAAAAAGAATTTATTGTTTAAGACATTTAAAAAATATGTAAAAAGGAATTTTGGTTATATTGAAATAAAGCAAAAGAATCTTATTCCTTTAAGAAGGGGGCTTGGTTCAAGTGCAACTGCAATAATACACGGAATAATTGGAGCATTTTTATGGAATGGAAATAACTTCAGTAAAAAAGATATTGCTATAGAAGCAACAAAAGTTGAGGGACATCCTGATAATGTTTTTCCCTCTGTTTTTGGTGGAATAAATATTATTGTAAAAGGAGAAAGGGAAATTGATTTCATAAAAATCATAAAGGATTATAAACTTCTTATTATTACACCTGAAAAAGAATTAAGAACAGATTTTGCAAGAAGGATTTTACCAAAAAAAATTTCCTTAAATGATGGAATATTTAATATTCAGAGATTTGGTTCTTTAGTTTATGGTCTTCTTACCTCAGAGAAAAATTTTATAAAGATTGGAACAGAGGATAAAATTCACGAGAGATATAGAATTAAGTTTATTCCTGAAGGAGAAAGTATTATAAAGAAACTTTTTGAACTTGGTTCATTTGGAGCAGGGATAAGTGGTAGTGGTCCTTCGATATTTTCTTTTATTGATAACGAAAGAGTAAAATTAAAAATTGATAAGTTTTTGAGGGAAAAAAGACTTGAAGTAAAAACTTTTATTGCTAAAATAAGTAAAAAGGGAACAGAGTGGAGCATAAAGTGAACATATATGTTTTAAAATTTGGTGGTTCATCTGTTGCAACACCTGAAAGGATGTTGAATGTTGGAAGGATTATTGAGGCATACTATAAAAAGGGAATAAAAGTTGTTGTTGTTGTTTCTGCTCCGGGAAAAACAACAGATAATTTGATAGAGATAGCAAAAAAAATAAATCCCCATCCGCCAGAAAGGGAACTTGATATGCTCCTTTCAACAGGTGAACAGCAATCAATTGCACTTCTTGCTCTTGCTCTTGAGAAGTTAAAAGTTCCTGCAATATCTTTTACAGGATATCAGGTTGGAATTATAACAGACCCAAATTTTACAAAAGCAAGAATAAGGCTTATACAGAGAAAAAAAATTCTGAATGAATTAAAAAAAGGTAAGGTTGTTATTGTTGCTGGATTTCAGGGAGTAACAGAAAAAGGGGACATTACAACACTTGGTAGAGGTGGATCAGATTTGACAGCTGTTGCTCTCGCAAGTGTTTTGAAGGCAAAAATCTGTGAAATTTATACTGATGTTGATGGAGTTTATTCATGTGATCCAAGAATAGTTAAGAACGCAAAGAAAATAAAGAGGATAACTTATGATGAGATGCTTGAACTTGCAAGTGCAGGAGCAAAAGTTATGCAGTCAAGGGCAATGGAAGTGGCAAAAAAATTCAATGTTTTACTTCATATAAGAAGCAGTTTTAAAAGGGTAGAAGGAACATATGTTGAGGAGGAGAAAATGGCACTTGAAGAGGTTGTTGTAAGAGGAGTTACACATGATGAGAATCAGGTTAAAGTTTCAATAGTTGATGTTCCTGATGTTCCGGGGATTGCAGCATATGTATTTGGAGAACTGGCAAAGAAAAATATAAATGTAGATATGATAATTCAGTCAGCAGCAAGGAATGGAAAAAATGATATCTCATTCACAATAAGAAGAGAGGATAAGAAAATAGCATCTGAAATTATGGAGAAAGTTAGAAAAAAATTAAAGGCAAAAGAAGTTATATTTAATGATGATGTTGCCAAAGTGTCAATAGTTGGTATTGGAATGAGGTCTCATTCAGGTGTTGCTGCAAGGATGTTTAAAGCGCTTGCAAGAAAAAAGATAAATATTGAGATGATTTCAACATCTGAGATTAAAGTTTCATGTGTTATAAACAGGAAGGATGTTAAAAAGGCAGTTATGGAGTTAAGTAAAGAGTTTGGTCTTCTCAGGAGGAAATGATGGAGAAGGTTTACATATATGATACAACCTTAAGAGATGGTTCTCAGGGTCCAGGGATAAACTTTTCTCTTGAGGATAAATTAAAGATTGCAGAGGTTCTTGATGAACTTGGAGTTCATTATATTGAGGGTGGATGGCCTGGTTCAAATCCAAAGGATATTGAATTTTTTAAAAGAATCAAGAAACACAAAATTAAAGCGAAAATTGTTGCCTTTGGGTCAACAAGAAGAAAGAAAATTACTCCATCAAGGGACAAAAATTTAAGATCTTTAATAAAAGTAAATCCTGATGCATTCTGTATTTTTGGAAAGACATGGTTATTACATGTTGAAAAGGCATTAAAGACAGATCCAGAAGAGAATTTGAAAATGATATATTCAAGTGTTAAATTTCTTAAAAGAACAGGAAAAGAGGTTATTTATGACGCTGAACATTTTTTTGATGGATATAAACATAATAGAGATTATGCACTTCTTACTTTGAAAGAGGCTTTAAGGGCAGGTGCTGACTGGATTGTTTTATGTGATACAAATGGAGGATGTCTTCCTGGAGAAATTGAAAGGATTGTAAGGGAAGTTGTAAAAAATATAAAAGGAGCAAAAATAGGTATACATGCACATAATGATACTGACTGTGGAGTAGCAAATTCACTTGTTGCTATAAGGTGCGGTGCAAGAATGGTTCAGGGAACAATAAATGGTTATGGAGAAAGGTGTGGAAATGCGAATTTGTGTTCTGTTATTCCTGGAATTGAATTGAAGTTAAATATGGATAGTATTGGTAAGAATAATTTAAAGAAACTAACAAGGATTTCAAGATATGTTGATGAAATTGCAAATCTCATTCCAAGAACAAATCAGCCATATGTTGGAGAGGGAGCATTTGCTCATAAAGGAGGTGTTCATGTAAGTGCTGTTGGAAGGGATGAAAGGACATATGAGCATATTCCACCTGAAGCAGTTGGAAATAAAAGGAAAATCATTGTGAGTGAACTTGCTGGAAAATCAAATCTTCTTTTTAAGGCAAAGGAGTATAAGATTGACATAAAAGATGAGAGAATTTTGAACAAGGTTTTGAAAAAAATAAAAAAACTTGAATACGAAGGATATGAGTTTGAAGGAGCTGAAGGGAGTTTTAAAGTTCTTCTTGAAAAGGAGATGGGAGAGAATGTGGAATTTTTTGAGATACTTGGATACAGGGTTATAGTGGAAGAGGTTTCTGGAAAAATAAGGTCAGAGGCAACAGTAAAGGTGAAAGTGAAGGAGAGAATTTCATATACTGTAAGTGAAGGAGATGGTCCTGTTAATGCACTTGACAATGCTTTAAGAAAAGCACTTGAGAATTTTTATCCTGAATTGAATGAAGTAACTCTCACAGATTTTAAGGTAAGGGTTATAAATCCAAAAAGGGGAACAGCAGCAAAAGTAAGGGTTTTTATTGAGTCAAAAGATAGAGAAGGGTTCTGGGTTACAGTTGGAGTTTCTGAGAATATAATTGAAGCATCTTTCAAAGCACTTATTGATGGAATTATGTTTAAACTTTTGAAAGAAAAAAGATGAAAAGAAAATTTGAACCAGAAACAGTTTTTTTGTTTATGCTTTTACTTTTTACTCTTTCACTTGGAATAATATTCAACTTTAAGTTGGAAAGAGTTAAAAAAGAAAGTAGTATTAAAAGGATTTTAAAAACACCAGAAATAAAGGTTTATGGAGAGGAGGAAGAGGAGGAAGGAGAGGAATTTTCAATTTCAATTGAGGAGGAAGGATGAGAAGCGATAGAGTGAAAAAAGGAATTGACAGGACTCCAAACAGAGCACTTCTTTTTGCCTGTGGGATAAGAAGGGATGATTTAAAGAAACCATTTATAGGAGTAGCATCCTCTTTTACAGACCTTGTGCCAGGACATATTGGAATGAGAATCTTAGAAAGGGAAATTGAGAAAGGAATAAGTAGTGGTGGAGGGAGGGCATTTATTTTTGGAATTCCAGCGCTGTGTGATGGAATTGCAATGGGACATAAAGGAATGCATTACTCCCTTCCATTAAGGGAACTTATTGCTGACAGTATTGAAACAGTTGTTGAAGCACATGCCCTTGATGGATTAATTCTTCTTACTGACTGTGATAAGATAAATCCAGGAATGTTAATGGGTGCATTAAGGGTTGATATTCCAACAATTGTTGTTACAGCAGGACCGATGCATTCAGGAAATTACAAAGGAAGACGTCTTTCACTTGTAAGGGATACATTTGAAGCAGTTGGTCTTTATCATGCTAAAAAACTTAAAAAAGAGGAACTTGAAGCATTAGAGGAACTTGCTTGTCCTGGAGAAGGTGCATGTCAGGGGATGTATACTGCGAATACAACTGCATGTCTTTTTGAAGGAATGGGAATATCACTTCCAGGAACAGCAACTGCTCTTGCTGGTTTTTCAAAGAAAAGGAGAATTGCATATGAAGCAGGAGAAAGGATTGTTGAACTTGTTAGAAAGGGTATAACAGCAAGAAAAATTTTAAATAAAAATGCTTTTTACAATGCAATTGTTCTTGATATGGCTCTTGGTGGTTCAACAAATACAGTGCTACATCTTCCAGCAATTGCAAATGAAGCAGGAATAAAACTTCCACTTTCACTTTTTGACGATGTCTCAAGAAAGGTTCCACATATTGTAAGTATAAGGCCTGGTGGAGAATATTTTATGGAAGACCTTGAATATGCAGGAGGAATACCTGCAGTGCTTAAGAGATTATTACCATTTCTTAAAAATAATATTACAGTAAGTGGTTTTACAGTAAAGAAGATAGCAGAGAATGCAGTAATTTATAACAATGATGTTATAAGACCATTGAGAAAGGCATATCATAAAGAGGGTGGTATAGCAATTTTAAAAGGAAATCTTGCTCCTGATGGAGCAGTTATAAAGTCAAGTGCAGTTGAAAAAAGTGTCTGGAGATTCAAGGGAAAAGCAAGGGTTTTTGATTCTGAAGAGGATGCAATGAAGGAGATAACAAGTAGAAAAATTAAAAAAGGAGATGTTGTTGTTGTAAGATATGAGGGGCCAAAAGGTGGTCCTGGAATGAGAGAAATGCTTGCTCCAACAAGTGCAATTGTTGGACTTGGTTTAAATTTAGATGTTGCTTTAATTACTGATGGAAGATTTTCTGGAGGGACAAGAGGTCCATGTGTAGGACATATATCACCTGAGGCAATGGAAGGTGGTCCAATTGCTATTTTGAAGGATGGAGATGAGATAATTATTGATATTTATAAAAGGAAGATAGAGGTTTTGTTAAGTGATAGAGAAATAAAAAGAAGATTTGAGGAATGGAAGAAGCCAGAACCAAAGATAAAAAAGGGATGGCTTAAAAGATATTCAGAACTTGTAACAAGTGCCTCAACAGGAGCAATATTGAGAGGATGAGGAGGTTTTGATGAAGATGAAAGGAGCAAAAGCACTAATAGAGTGTTTAAAAAAAGAAGGAGTTGAGGTGATATTTGGAATTCCAGGTGGTGCAGTTTTACCAATTTTTGATTATCTCTATGATGATAAGGACATAAGATTTATTCTTTCAAGACATGAACAGGGTGCAGGACATATGGCTGATGGTTATGCAAGAGCAACAGGAAAAGTTGGTGTGTGTATTGCAACAAGTGGACCAGGAGCAACAAATTTAACCACAGCCATTGCAACTGCTTTTATGGACTCTGTTCCAATAGTTGCAATTACAGGACAGGTTATGACAACACTTGTTGGAAATGATGCATTTCAGGAAGCAGATACAACAGGAATTACAAGACCGATAACAAAATATAATGTTCTTATAACAAAACCAGAGGAACTAATTTATGAAGTTAAAAAGGCATTTTATCTCGCAAAAGCAGGTAGGCCAGGTCCTGTTCTAATTGATATACCTGTTGACATTCAGAGAAGTGAAGTGGATTTTAAATATCCCGATAAGATAGATGTTAGAGGTTATAAACCAAAATATGAGGGACATCCAAAACAGATTCAGAAAGCAGCAGAAGCAATTTCAAGAAGTAAAAGACCTATAATATATTATGGTGGTGGAGTTATTATTTCAGGAGCATATAAGGAATTAAGGGAACTTGTAAGGATTACTGAAATTCCTGTAACAAGTACACTTATGGGACTCGGTGCGATTGAATATGACAATCCTTATTATCTTGGAATGCTTGGAATGCATGGAACAGTTTACTCAAACAGAGCAATACAGAACTCTGATTTAATAATTGCAATTGGTGCAAGATTTGATGATAGAGTTACAGGACGTCTTGATAAGTTTGCTCCTCATGCAAAGGTTATACACATTGATATTGACCCTTCTTCAATTTCAAAGAATGTTCCTGTTGATATTCCAATAGTTGGTGATTGTAAGAATGTTTTAAGGGAGATTAACAAACTTTTGAAAAAGAAGGAATATATTTCGCTTATACCAAAGAAAGATAGGAAAGAATGGTGGAGGAGAATAAATGAATGGAAAAAGGAATTTCCTTTAAAATACAAAAATGATAATAAACTAAGACCACAGTATATTGTTGAAAGAATTTCAGAATTGACAAAAGGAGAAGCAATAATAACAACAGAGGTAGGACAAAATCAGATGTGGGCAGCACAGTTTTATAAGTACAAATATCCGAGACAGTTTCTCACCTCTGGTGGTCTTGGAACAATGGGATATGGTTTGCCCAGTGCAATTGGTGCAAAAGTTGGTAGGCCTGAGAAGGTTGTTATAGATATTGCAGGAGATGGTTCAATTCAGATGAATATACAAGAACTTGCAACAGCAACATGCAATAAGATAAAGGTAATAGTTGCAGTTTTAAATAATAGTTTTCTTGGAATGGTTAGGCAGTGGCAGGAACTATTTTTTGGGAAAAAATATTCAGCGGTCTGGTTACAGCAGAGGAAGAAGGAGTATGGGGAGTGTAAGAAGCCAGAGGTTGATAAAAGATGTGGAATTGTTCCTGATTTAGTCAAGATTGCTGAAAGTTATGGCTGGGAGGGAATAAGGGTTACAAGAAAGGATGAAGTTGATTCTGCAATAAAGAAAGCACTTTCTTCAAAAAATTCAGTTTTAATTGATTTCTGGATTGAGGAAGAGGAGAATGTATTTCCGATGGTTCCAGCAGGAAGAGCACTTGATGAAATGTTGTGTGATTTAGGATAGTAGGAGGAGATATGACTCAGAGACATACAATTTCTGTTCTTGTTGAGAATAGACCAGGAGTTCTTGCAAAGATTGCAGGGCTTTTTTCTGCAAGAGGTTTTAATATTGATTCACTTGCAGTTGGAGAGACAGAGGTATCTGATGTTTCAAGAATGACAATTGTTGTAAGGGGAGATGACAGGGTCTTGGAGCAGGTTGAAAAGCAACTCAATAAACTTCCTGATGTTATAAAGGTCTCTGATTTTGTTGGTAAAGAGTATGTTGAAAGAGACCTTGTTTTAATAAGGGTTGATGCCAATAAGTCAACAAGAAGCGAAATAATAGAGATTGTTGATATTTTCAGAGCAAAAATTGTTGATGTTGCAAGGGATAGTTTGATTATTGAAATGACAGGAGATGAGGAGAAAATACAAGCTTTAATAAAACTCCTTAAAGTTTATGGAATAAGGGAAATGGTAAGGACTGGTATTGTTGCAATGGCAAGAGGGAAAAAAGATTAAGGTGTTACTGTCATAATCTTTCTTGCGATTTCAGGATATTTCGCAATAAATCTTAATTCATCCTCAACAAGTGGTTTTTGTTTATGAACATTTGCATATCTTGCAAGTTCAAGAATTTTTGTTGCTTCATTATTGTCTTTAAATGCAATCTCAAGTTTACCATAAACATTATAGAATCCTTTAATTCCAGAATATTCACCAAGAACAATTCTTCTTCCTGTTTCAATTATTTCCGGTTCACCTCTTCCAAGTTCCTCAAAATCATATAGTTCATAATTTCTCCTGTCCTTTAAGGCACCATCAACATGGATTCCTGATTCATGTGCAAATGCATTTGCTCCAACTCCTGGCTGATTTATTGGAATAGGTATTCCAAATGCATAACTTGCATATTTACATATTTTCCATGCATGTTTCAAATTAATTCTTTCATCTATTTCATATTTCTCCCTGAATCCACTTGATTTTTTAATTGCAAGAACACATGAAACAAGGTCAGCATTTCCACATCTTTCCCCAATACCATTTACTGTTGTATTTATATAAGCATCAACTCCTGAATCAATTGCTGCCTTTGCTCCTGCAACACTTACTGCAACAGCCATTCCAAGGTCATTATGACAATGTAGTTCAACAGGGATTTTTACTTTATCAAGGATTTTTGAAATATTTTCATAAATTGAAAATGGATCATCAAATCCAAGTGTATCGCAATATCTGAACCTGTCAGCACCTGCCTCTTTTGCAGCAATAACAAAATCAGTTAAATAATCAAGATTACTTCTTGATGCATCCTCAGCATTTACTCCAACTGTTTCAATTCCACATGACTTTGCAAACTTTACTGCTTCAACCATTGATTTTATGACATCCTCATGTGTAAATTTTTCCTGAAATTTGTATTTTATCATCTGGTCAGATGTTGAGATTGAAACATTTATATGTTTTAGTTTTGGAACATTCTTAATTGAAATTTCAACATCACTTTTTATTGCTCTCATCCATCCTGATAATCTTATCGGTTGTAATACTCCCAGTTCTTGAAGTTCAAGATTTGCATTTAAATAGTTTATCTCATGATTTGTAAATGGAAATCCAAATTCACTCTGGAAGACACCAAACTCATTTAAGTAAATGTTTATCATTGTCTTTTCAAGTTTTGCTAAACTTATATTTGCTGTCTGAACTCCATCTCTATTTGTTACATCAATTATATAAATCTTTGGCATACTCCCTCCAGATTTTATTTTCAAAATTTAGCAATTAAATCTTAAATTGTCAACTTTTAATTTATATGATATACTTTTAAAAATGATAATTATTCTCCTTGTTTCGCTATTATATTCAGGGAGCTGGATTTTTAATTTTTCTTCTTCTGATAGAGAAAATTATAATATTGAAAGTGAATTAACCTTAAAGTGGGATGAGGATTATGAGGTTGTTTATTTAAATTACACAACTCCAACATTTTTCCTTCTTGGAAATAGTGGATACTTAAGTTCTATTTCAAATCCAGGTGAGAAAAAAGGATTTGCATTTTATCCAACAGAGGATATGTTTATTACAAATTTTTCAAGATATTCTGATAAAAAACTTACACAGGTAAATTTATGGAGAAAAAATCCTTATGATGGAAGACCAAATATTTATGCAAGTGTAAATGTGAAGGATGAATCTTCCTGGTCAAGTGGTCTTCCTGGAGTTTCAGAACCAGAGGATTTTTTTCTTTTATCCCTCTATCCTCTTCTTGCTCATACAACTTACTGGATTGCATCAGTTGGAGATGGAGAGGGGAAATGGGGTGTTGTTACACCCTCAAATTTTGGAACATCAAAAATTAAGTTTACTGTATTTGACGAGGGAAAGAGCACTTCATACTTTTATGATCCAACAACTGACCCAACAAGTTTGTCCCTTGTAAATTCAAGTGGACTTTCTCAACTTGAAGGAGTTCCTGACCTTCAGGTTTCACAATTTGATAATTATGGTGTTCTTGTTACAACAGGGTTTGATACAACAGCGAAAAAGGTTCAGTATAAAAATTTTGAACTTCATCTTTCAAGTGATATTTACAAAATAAATATTATAGAACAGGGATGGGAGGATGTCTCCACTTATTATTTAAAATTTGAACCAGATTTTAAGGGAAGAGTTTCAACTGTAAAGATTAAACTTGAATTTCAGGATTCGGATGATGGAAATTTTGATTATTCTATTTGGACTCAGGATATAACTTCTCTTTCAAGAAGATTCATAAGATTTAGGATGACACTTGAAACAGACAATAGAGGAATTACTCCTGTTGTTGATGGAATTACAATAAATTACAATTGTCATCCTCAGAAAAATTCACTTGGATATGGAGAAAAACCAGAGGATTCTTCACTTGTTCTTATCCCTCAACCAGAATTTTCATGGCTTTCTTTCTATGATGCTGATGGAGATACAATAACATATCATTTTGAACTCTCTCTTGATACAGGGTTTACAAATATTGTTGTAAGCACAAATATTTTAACAAACTCTTTTAAAATAGAAGAGCCACTTATTGATGATACAACATATTACTGGAGAATTCTTGGTTTTGATGTTTATGGAGCAAGTTCAACCTATTCACCTATATTTAAGTTTAAAACATCTCTTACACCATTTGCTCTTTCTGCTAAATCATTTGAGGATTATGGAAGATATCTTTATGATGAGATTCAAACAATAACACTCACATTTTCAAAAGAGGTTGACCTTTCAACATTTCTAAACAGTGTTTCAATTTTTGATGAATACGGAAATAATTATACATATTCATTTACACCAGCAACAGGATTTTCAGATACAGTTTATATTCAGTTACCTGAACTTCCTTCATCTCAAAAATATTTAATTCATATATCAACATCTTTGATTGATTATGAGGGATTAAATCTTGTAAATGAGGAGAATCTTTATTTTATAGTTTTAAAGAAAAAGGATGAAAGTTATTCTATTTCCTATAAAGGAGCAGAAATTGTTATACCTGAGAATTCTTCTTCAGATAATTATTACATAGAAAGAGATTATTATGTTTTTGATGAAAATCCAGAACTCAAGTCAACAATAGATGTTGTTAAAGGAACAGGATTTATTATTCCTGTTTCTTCATATACAGTTTCTTTTAAAGGTTCTGATTCAAGAGGAAATTATTTCGCTGAATTTCAGAATGAGATAACTGTATCCCTTCCATATCCTGATAGTGATGATGATGGATATCTTGATGGAATTGAAATTGATGTTCCTGTTGAGAGTGCAAGAATTTTTTATAGGGACTCCTCTTCTGGACAGTGGGTTCTTCTTCCTGGTGAGCAGTGGGTTGATAAGAGTAAGAAAAGGGTTTACGCAAAAACAAAAATTCTTTCTTCCTACACTGTTATGGTTTATCCTTCCCAGCCAGAATCACAGATAAAGTTGAGAAATATCCCAAATCCATTCAGAGCAGGAAATGAAACAACAATTACTTATTATCTTGATAAAGCAAAAAAAGTAAATGTAAGAATTTATAATCTTATTGGAGATGTTGTATGGGAAAGAGAATTTCCTGAAGGAGACCCTGTTGGAGGACATTCAGGAATTAATAGTTTTACATGGAATGGTAAAAATAAGGACGGAATGCTTCTTGGAACAGGAATTTACATTCTTGAAATCGATGCTGGAGGAGAAAAAATAAGAAGAAAAATTGGAGTTTATAGATGAGAAAAATTTTACTATTCACCATTTTCCATTTGCTATTTGCTAACCTTAATGCTTCGGGTTATCCAGGAGATTATCTTTATACATTTGGAGCAACAACAAGAGGATTAAATCTTGGAGGTGCTGGAGTTGCATCTGTGAATGATTCTGGTTCCTTTTATTGGAATCCAGCACTCATTTCAGGGAATATTTATAGAGAATGTGTCTTTTTTTACTCACCAATTATTGAAGGAACAGTTTTTCAGTCATTTTCATTTAACTGGCCAATATATTTTAGAAATGTGATAGGTTTATCCTGGATATCACTTAAAACAGAGGATGCTGAATGGGTTGATTCGTTTGGTATTGGAAATAGAGGAACATTTTCCAATTCAAAGGATGTTTTCTTTATTACACTTGGAAGAAGACTTTCAAGGAACATTGATTGGGGAATAAATTTGAAGATTGTAAACGAGAAATTTTTTACCTGGCAAGATTCAAGTTTTGGTTTTGATATTGGAAGTGTATTTTTTCCTGAAGGAAAATTTTCTTTTGGATTTATGATTCAAAATATTTTGCAGCCAACTTTGGAATTTGCTCCAAATGCTTTACCTGATACATTTCCTTTAAATTTAAGAGCAGGCTTTATCTGGAGACAAAAGCAATTTAGTTTCAGTTTTGATTATCTATTTCTTGATTTATTTCCTGATGAAAAAGTTTATACTGATAAAATTAAAACAAAAGGAACATACTTTACAGGGATAAGAATTATGCCTTTATCAGCATTTTCAATTTTTCTTGGCTATAATGAAAGAGAGTATTCTGCAGGATTTCTTTTTTCTCTTGGAGATTTTGATTTTGGATATAACTGGGCAGTATCTAACTGGGGAGATAATCATAGATTTTCTCTTGGAGTAAGATTTGGATCACTTCCTTCGTTTAAAGAGAAGGTGCTTCAGGAGAAAGAGGAGGAGTTAAAGGTTTATGAGAAGTATCTTGAAAATAGAGAAAAGGATATTATTGCAAAGGAAAAGAGGCAGGAGGAGATAAAAAGAATATTTGTAAAGGAAAGATTGAAAGCAGCAAGAAGATACCTGAAGAATCATGAATACTCTTTATGTGAAAAAGAGATTAGATCTATTTTAAGGGTTGACCCTGAGAATAAGGAAGCACAAAAAATTTTGAAAGGAATTAAAAAGGGAATATTGAAAGCAGATTTAAAATATGCTATTGCTTTACAGTATTATAAAAATGGAGAGTATAAAAAGAGTATTAAGTATTTGAAGAAGGCGATAAAGGTGAATCCAGAAGATGTTCGTTCAAAATATCTTTTGAATCTCTGCTATTCAAGGATATTTTTGAAAAAGGGACAGTATAAAGAGGCAAGGAAGTATGCAATAGAAGCATTTAAACTTAAACCGGAAAGTGAAGAACCAGTAGGAATTATAAAAGGAATTGATGAGATAATAAAAGGGAGGAAGTAAATGTTTATACTTATTTTTCTTTCAATACTTTTTTCTCAGGTCCCTGAGGCAGAAAAACTTTTTGATTCTGCAGCAAATAAATTTTTAAATCAGGACTGGGAAGGAGCAATTAAAGACCTTGAAAAGGTTTTGAAACTTGAACCAGGAAATGTTCATGCACAGAACCTGCTTGTAAGAGCGTATGTAAGAAGTGCTTTAGAACTTAAAGCAAAAGGAGAGTATGAAAAGGCACTTTTAAGAATTAAAAAGGCAGAGGAACTTTCACCAGAAAATTCAGAGGTTATTTCTGCGAAAAAGGAAATTCAGAAAGCAATTGAAAGAAGGAAGAAAAAGATTAAGGAAGCAGAAAAAAGGAGAAAACTTGAAGAGGAGAGAAAAAGGAAGGAGGAGGAGGCAAGAAGAAGGATACTTGAAGAGCAGAGGAGGTGGATAGAGAAGTTGAGAAGGGAAAGGGAGGAGAGAGAAAAAGAGCTTGCAGCGAGAATTGAAAGGATTAAGAAGGAAGAGGAAATTTTAAGGGAGGAACTTTTAATTGCAAGAAAGGAATTAAGAACAGTAGGATTAAGATGGCTCATTGTATATGTAATTACTATTATAGGGATGATTATTGGATTTTCAAAAGTTTCTTCAAAGATGGTTAATAGATTCTCTGAAAATATTTCAAGAATTGTTGGTGAAACAAAAGAAGAATTTTCCGAACTTATTTCAAGTGTAAAAAAGGAAGAGCCAGTAAAAAAGGATTTTGAAATGATTCAGGGTCAACTTGAAGAGGTCTTAAGGGAGGTTAAAACAAAGCCGGTTATTCCACCTCAGGAAGAGGCACTTATGAAACAGATGGATTCTCTTTTAGAGATTATGAACAAAATGCAGAAGCCAAAGGAAACAGTTAAGTATGTAATAGAGAAGCCAGTTGAAAGGGATATGATAACAGATATTCTTCCACAGAATAGAGAAAGAGCAAAAAGTGTTGAGGCACTTGAAAGAACTGTTAAGGATCCGAAAATGGCAATAAGAATTTTCACCCCTTTTTTAAATGACCCTGATAATAGAGTAAGAGCAAACGCTGTTAAGGCAATATATAAATATGACCCAGAGGGAGCAATTTCAGTTCTAAGGGATATGGCTGGAAGCCAAAACCGTTGGATGAGATTATCTGCTGCATGGGTTTGTGGAGAGATTGCAACACCCGAGGTATGTTCAATTTTAGAGGGACTTGTTGAAGATGGAGATTTGAAGGTGAGAAAGAGGGCAATTGATTCTGCAATTAAACTTCATAAGGTTTTAAGAGAAAGGATGCCAGCAACACTCAGATTAAAGATTAAGAGATTTGAGGAGGAAGTTTAAATGGCAGAGGATAATATTTACAAAGAAAGAGTAGAAAAAAGAAAAAATCTTATTGAGAAAGGGTATGATGTTTATCCTAATAAGTATGAAATAACTTCAAGTATAAAAGAGTTAAGGGAAAGATTTAAAGGGCTTGAGAAGGGAACCTATACTGGTTGTAAGATAAAGACAGCAGGAAGAATAATTACTATAAGAAGAATGGGAAAGGCATCATTTTTTACAATAAGAAGTGGAGGAAATGATATACAGATTTATGCTGCTATGGATATAACGCCTGATTATAAAACATTCATAAAACTTGAACCAGGAGATTATATTGGAGTTGAGGGAGAAATTTTCACAACAAAAACAGGAGAACTTACAGTGAAGGTTGAAAGTTGGCAAATACTTTCAAAGTCATTAAGACCTCCACCTGAAAAGTGGCATGGTTTAAAGGATATTGAGGAGAGATATAGAAGAAGGTATCTTGATTTATTTGTGAACAAGGATGTATATGAGATTTTTGTTTTAAGAAGCAAGACGATTGATTTTATAAGAAGGTTTTTAAATTCAAGAGGTTTCATTGAGGTTGAGACACCAATGATGCAGATAATTCCAGGAGGAGCAATTGCAGAGCCATTTAAGACATATCATAATGCACTTAGTATGAATCTTTATTTAAGAATTGCTCCTGAACTTTATTTAAAAAGGCTTCTTGTAGGAGGATTTGAAAAGGTTTATGAACTCGGAAAAAGTTTCAGAAATGAAGGGATTGATACAAAGCATAATCCAGAATTCACTCTTCTTGAAATATACTCTGCTTATAGTAATTATGAGGATATGATGAGATTATGTGAGGATTTAATTGTTTCTCTCTTTAAAGAAATAAAAGGCGAACTTTCTTTTGAATACGAAGGAAAAAAAATTGATTTAACACCTCCATGGAAAAGAATAAGTATTTTTGAGGAGTTAAAAAGAAAAACTGGGATAGAGTTTAAAGGAAATTTAACAAGAGATTTTCTCATATTAAAAGCAAAAGAATTAAAAATTGAAATTGAAGAGGACTCAGAAGAACACAAAATATTTGAGAAAATTTTTGAGAGTGTGCTTGAAGATGAATTGTGGGGACCTGTATTTATAGTTGATTTTCCCTCAAAATGGAGTATCTTAGCAAAAAAGAAAAAAGATGATGAAGAAGTTGTTGAAAGGTTTGAACTTTTCATAGCAGGAGAGGAAATAGCAAATGCTTATTCTGAGTTGAATATTCCAGAGGATCAGAGAAAAAATTTTGAGAAACAGATTAGAGGTTACAAAGAAAGAGAAATTGATTATGATTATATTGAGGCACTTGAATATGGAATGCCTCCAGCAGGAGGACTTGGTATAGGAATTGATAGGTTAATTATGTTATTAACAGGTAAAAATTCAATAAGAGAAATAATCCTTTTTCCTCTTTTGAGAAAGAAGTGAATTTTCCTCTTTTTTTAGCAAAAAGATATGCTTTTTCAAAAAGAGGGATTTTTTTTTCTTTTTTCACTTCCCTCCTTTCAATCTTTGGAATTTGTATTGGTGTTAGTGCTTTACTCATAACACTTTCAATTATGAATGGGTTTCATGAAGATTTAAGAGAAAAAATCCTTGGGACATACAGTCACATAATAGTTTTTTTAAAAGAGAATCTTAAAGAAGATGAGATTGATAAAATTGAAAGGAATTTGAGAAAGATAAATGGAGTTGTTGCAACATCAAGATACATATTAAAAGAGGCACTTCTTAAAAGTTATTCATTTTCTCAAGGTTGTGTTGTAAAGGGAATAGAAGATAGTGCTTTAAAAGTTGGGTCAATTTCAGATTTTGTAAAGGGAGTAAATATAAGTGAATTGAAAGAAGGAGAAGCAGTAATTGGAAGTGAACTTGCAATAAATCTTGGAGTTGGAATAGGAGATGAGGTTTATCTTATTGTTGCAGAGGATTATTTTATAACTCCTTCTGTTTATAAGTTTAAGATTAGGGGAATTTTTCAGTCAGGAATGTATGAGTATGATAGGACACTTTTTTACATTAAAATTCAGGAAGCAAAAAGAATTTTTGGAAAGAGTATTACTGGAATAGAAGTTAAAACAGAATCAATTTATGATGTGGACAGGATAAAAAAGGAGATTTATAAAAAATTTCCCAATTCTTATGTTAAAACATGGAAGGAGATAAATCAAAATTTGTACAGAGCACTCAAACTTGAAAAAACTGTTATGTTTATAGTTCTTACTCTCATAATACTTGTTGCAACATTCAATATTATTTCATCACTTGTATTTCTTACAATAAAGAAAACAAAAGAGATAGGACTTCTTAAAGCACTTGGAATGGTTGAGAAGGATATATTCAAAAGTTTTCTTTAGCATGGTTTAATAAAAGGGATGATAGGAATTATATCAGGAAATCTTATTTCAATTTTGATTCTGGAACTATTAAAAAAATATAAATTTATCCATCTTCCTCAGTCGGTTTATTATCTTAATTATCTTCCTATTAATATAAGAATAACTGATTTTATACTTGTTGATATAGTTGCTTTAATCTTATCTCTTTTTGCAACATATTTTCCTGCAAGGAGAGCATCAAAAATTGAACCTGCTATGAGTTTGAGGTATGAGTGAGATTTTAAGAGTAGAAGGATTAAAAAAAGGATACATGAATGTCGGAAATAGAATAGAAGTTTTAAAAGGAGTTGATTTGAAAGTTAATGAAAGGGATATACTTCTTATATTTGGGCCTTCAGGTTCAGGAAAGACAACCTTACTTAATCTTATTGGACTTCTTGATTCTCCGGATGATGGAAAGATAATTTTATTTAATGAGGATATTCTCAATAAAAACGAAGAGGAAAAAGCAATTTTAAGAAACAGAAGAATAGGATTTGTTTTTCAATTTCACTATCTCTTTCCTGAATTTACTGCTATTGAAAACATAATTTTACCAGGACTTATAAAAGGAGAAAAAAGGGATGTTTTAATAAAAAAAGCAGAAAAACTTATGGATGAGTTTTTATTAATTGAAAGAAAGGATTTTTATCCACATCAGTTAAGTGGTGGTGAACAGCAGAGGGTTGCGGTACTCAGAGCAATTTTTAATGACCCTGATTTAATTCTCTGTGATGAACCAACAGGAGATTTGGATGAAGAAAATAGAAGTAGAGTTATTGGGATGTTAAAGATGTTGAATGAGAAAGGAAAAACTGTTATTATAGTATCTCACAACATTATATTTTCGGAAATAGCAAATAGAATTATGTATCTTAAAGATGGAAGATTGATTGAAGGAGGATAAATTGAAGAGGAAAAAGAAAGATTTGGAACTTTTTAATTTAAGTAAGATTTTTCCAAGAGATATAGAAGAGGAGATGCAGTCCTCATATATTGACTATGCAATGAGTGTTATTGTTGGAAGGGCACTTCCAGATGTAAGGGATGGATTAAAGCCAGTTCATAGAAGAATTTTATATGCAATGAAAGAGATGGGACTTTTACATAATAAACCATTCAGGAAATCAGCAAGAGTTGTTGGAGAGGTTCTTGGAAAGTACCATCCACATGGAGATCAGGCTGTCTATGATGCACTTGTAAGAATGGCTCAAGATTTTTCTTTAAGGTATCCTTTGATTGATGGACAGGGAAATTTTGGCTCAGTTGATGGAGACCCACCAGCAGCAATGAGATATACTGAAGCAAGGATAAGTCGTCTTGGGGAGGAAATGCTTTCTGATATTGATAAGGATACTGTTGACTGGAGACCAAATTTTGATGAATCTCTTTTTGAACCAGTTGTCTTGCCGGCAAAAATCCCAAACCTTCTTATAAATGGTTCATCTGGAATTGCAGTCGGAATGGCAACAAACATTCCTCCACATAACTTAGGAGAGGTTCTTGATGCTTTAATTTATTTAATTGACAATCCTGAGGCAAGTGTTGAGGAGTTGATGAAAATTGTAAAGGGACCGGATTTTCCTACAGGTGGAGTAATATGTGGTAAAAAGGGAATAGTTGAGGCATATAAGACAGGAAAGGGAAGTTTTATAATAAGGGGAAGAGCTGAGATAGAGGAGAAAGGAAAGCCAAGAATTATAATAACTGAGATTCCTTATCTTGTTAATAAAAGTTCTTTAATTGAGACAATTGCTCAACTTGTAAGGGAGAGAAAAATAGATGGGATAACAAATATTAGAGATGAGTCATCAAGGGATGGAATAAGGGTAGTTATTGAGTTAAGAAGAGATGCAAATCCACATATAATTTTAAATAGACTTTACAAACATACCCAACTTGAAACATCATTTGGTTGTATAATGCTTGCCCTTGTAAATGGTGTTCCAAAGATTCTCAATTTAAAGCAGATGCTTGGATACTATCTTGACCACAGGGTTGATGTTACAACAAGAAGATTAAAGTTTGAACTAAGAAAAGCAGAGGAGAGGGCACACATTTTAGAAGGTTTAAAGATTGCAATTGATAATCTTGATAAGGTTATAAGATTGATAAGGAATTCAAAAACAGTTCAGGAGGCAAAGGAAGGTTTGATAAAGAAATTCAAACTTTCTCCGAGGCAGGCACAGGCAATTCTTGATATGAAACTTCAGCAACTTACCTCTCTTGAAAGGAAGAAGATTGAAGAGGAGTATATTGAGAAAATCAAACAGATTGAAAAGATTAAGGCAATTCTTGAAAGTCCAAAAAAACTTTTTTCTTTGATAAAAGATGAGTTTAAGGGAATAAAGGAAAAATTTGGAGATAAAAGGAAAACAGAGATACAGGCAAGCTTTAAAGAGGTTGAGATTGAGGATTTGATAGAGGATAAGGATGTTGCTGTAATTCTTACAAATAAAGGATATGTAAAGAGAATTTCACTTGAGGAGTATAGACAACAGAAAAGAGGAGGAATTGGAATAACAAGTGCATCTTTAAAAGAGGACGAATACATAGAAAAGATATTCATAACAAGAAATCTTTCATACTTACTTTTATTCACAAATTTTGGAAAACTTTACTGGTTAAGGGTCTATCAAATTCCAGAAGGTTCAAGGACTTCAAGAGGAAGAGCGATTGTGAATTTTGTTAATCTTTCTCCACATGAATCAATAACTGCTGTTATTTCTGTTAAATCTCTTAAAGAAAAAGGGTTTATTGTTCTTTCCTCAAAAAGGGGAATGATAAAAAAGACACCAATTTCAAATTTTAGTAATCCAAGAAGTAAAGGAATAATTGCGATGAATTTAGTTCCAGGAGATTCAATAATAGGAGCAGAATTTATAAAAGGAGGAGAGGATATAATTCTTGCTACAAAAAAGGGAATGGCAATAAGATTTAAGGAGAAAGATTTAAGGCCAATGGGAAGAGTTGCAAAAGGAGTAAGAGGGATAAGGCTTTCAAAGGATGATGAGGTTGTTGGAATGGTTGCAACAGGAGATGCAAAAAAGACACTTCTTACAATAACAGAAAAAGGTTTCGGAAAAAGGTCAAAAATAGAGGATTACCGTATTCAGTCAAG
>QMOP01000002.1 GCA_003650255.1 Caldisericota bacterium | reverse complement strand
GGTGGCAAATGCTCATTATAAAGAACTTTCAAAAATATACGGAACAGTGAATGATTTTCCATCACTTCCAGAATGGAATGCAGGAGTTAATAATGTTTATCTTAAACTTCAAAGGGAGGATGGGTATTACTGGACAGGTTCATCGTGGACGATTAATGACACAACCCTGCTTCCTGATATATGGTCCTCATCCTGGACATATACTTCAATTTCAGGGGCATTCGACAGTAATAAAGTGTATCATATCTGGGCATGGGCAATTGATTCTGCAAATAATCAAGAGGTTGTAAGTTCTTCCTTTACATTTGTTTATGACATCTCTTATCCATCTTCCACAATCACAACTCCTGCTCCTGGGCTTGACCCTCATTATAATGAGGATACTCTTCCTGCATACTTTACAGGGACATCAACTGATACAGCACCAGGTATTGTAAGTAAAGTTCGTGTTAAATTGCAGCATGAGGCATCAAGTAAATTCTGGGACCCAGTGGCAGAGGCGTGGGTTACTTCACCTGTATGGATTGAGGTAACAGGAACAAATGACTGGCAATGGGCAACTTCCGGAATTTCCTGGGTCAATCCTGCAGTTGATGAAAGGTATCTTCTTGAAGCAAAGGCAGTTGATAAAGCAGGAAATGATGAAAGTGATATAAAGGTTTCAACATCAAGTTTTTGGTTTCAGGCAAATATGCCTGTGAGTGCAATTTTAAGACCAAAAGAAGGTCTTTATTACAATAATATTTCTCCAGATGGACTCATTGAAATAAGAGGGACTGCAGATTACTGTTCTGAAGTTTATGTAAAATTAGAGCGTCTTACAGATAAGTACTGCTGGGATCAGTCATCAGGTGTGTGGAAGTCCTCAACAGTATTTCAATGGAATGTGGTAAGTGTTGTTTCTGGTAACTGGGGACTTACAGTTTCAACATGGGCATGGAATAACAATACGCAATATAAGGTAACAGCAAAAGGATATAACCCTGATTTAGGTGTTTTTGAAGAGGTTCCAAATGAAGTGAGTTTCTATATGGATTTACAGAAACCTCAGGCTGGAAATGTATTTCCGGATAATAACTCTTATGTAAATAAAGTTGTCTCTTTAAGAGGGACTGCAACTGATTCTCTTGCAGGGGTAAGGGATGTTCTTATTACATTAAGAGATAATACTATTGGTGGAAAATACTGGAATCCGATAAATTCAACTTGGACTGCAACTGTTACATGGTCAACAACAACATTTACTTCACCTAACTGGGAATTTTTGAATATTCCTACATGGAAGCATGGTCATGTCTACAGATATCAGGCAAAGGCAAGGGATGATATAAATGAAGGAGATGGTTCATTTAACGAGCAGGTTGGGACAGAGTATTTCTTTACTTATGATATTGTATCTCCAACATCAGTTATAACATCCCCTCAAGATGGAAGTTATAAGTCAATTCAGGAACAAATTACAGGAACAGCGGTTGACGAATTTCCACTTGATAGAATATGGGTTCAGATAAGGAATAATCAAACAGGAAAATATTATAATGGTACCTGGCAATCAAATCCTGCTTGGGTTGTTGCAACAGGAACAGATACATGGAGTTTTGATACATCTGGAAGTTTCTGGGTCTCAGGAACTTCCTACACAATAAGAAGTAAAGCTTGGGATGTTGCAGGTAATACCCAGACAGTTTATAGCGAGATTACATTCTGGTTTGACAATACAGGTCCTATATCTCGTGTTACACAACCACAGAATGATAACTTTTATAATTTTCTTGATACAATAAGAGGGACAGCAAATGATGCAACAAGCGGGGTTGCTTATGATGGAATAAGGTTGCAGATAGTTGATTTAACAGAAGGTTCAACTTACTGGAATGGTGCAAATTGGGTTGATTCGCCTCAGTGGGTTGTTGCATCTGGTTCATACACATGGGTATATGATATAAATACCTGGAAGAGTGGACATCAGTATGAAATAATATGTAAAGCAAGTGATAATTCAACTCCAACTGTCTGGGAGTCAACAACAACAGCAAACCACATTAAATTTGTATATGATACTGTATCTCCTACTGCAACAATCACAAATGTTTCTGATGGAGCAAAACTTAAGTCACTTACAGAGATAAGAGGAACATGTATAGATGACTGGCAGGTTGATTATATAACACTTGAAATAAGAAATACGGATGACAATTACACATGGACTGGCTCCTCATGGTCGAGTAATTCCCATGTTGTGTATGTAAATGTGTTTGTCTCATCGTGGACATATGATTCAAGTGGTGTTACATGGGAGACAGGAAAGAATTATCGGTTGACAGTAAAAGCATATGATTTTGTTCCAAATGAACAAACTACACTTTATCCTGTGAGTTTCTTGTTTGATAATACTGCTCCTGAAGGAGAGGTTTTAAGTCCAATAGGAAGTATAAATTATGCTCCTGCACAGATTACAGGAACAAGTAAAGATTTTCCGGACCTTCCTTTGACAGCAGCCGGTGTTCAGAAAGTTGAACTTATGATAAAGGACCTTAATACGGACTATTACTGGGATGGCTCAACATGGACTGACACAGGAGGAGTTGATTTATATTTTAATATAGGAGACAATTCAGCTGACTGGGTTTATAATGTTCCAACTCCAACTAAGACATGGACTGATGGACATTCTTATGGTATTAAACCAAAGATTACTGATTATGCTGGAAATTATAGTTATGGAACACTCGTTAATTTCATATATGATATCTCCACACCAACTGCATATATTGAGTATCCTGTAAATGATGGATATTATCCAAATGGGTATCCTGATGTTATAAAAGGAACTGTTTATGATTACTCTCCTGGTGCAGGGGTTCAGAAGGTTGAGATTACAATTCAGAGAGAAAGTGATAAAGCATGGTGGGATGGTTCTTCATGGCAGGGAGAATTGACAGGTCCTTACTGGCTTGATGCAAATTATAATGAGGCAACAAATCAATTCTCAACCTCAACCCTTACAACCTGGAGTGATGGAATTAAGTATACAATAAAGGCAAGAGCACTTGATAAAGCAGGAAACCTGCAGGAGGTATTTCCTGTTGCAATTTCTTCAGTTACATTTACAGTTGACTGGACGCCACCCTCAGCAGGAGTAACATTTCCAGATAGTGATGTAAACTTCTTCCCTGTTATTCAGGGAACTTCATCTGATACTTCACCAGGAGAGGTTGATAAGGTTTATATAAGAATATGGAGGCAGGATAAGACCTATTATGATGAATCCCAGAATGATTGGTTTTCTTCTGAATACTGGAACCTCGCAACAGGAACGACAGGATGGTATTATGATAGAACTGATATATTCTCAAATGAAATAACATATAAAGTAGCAGCAAAATGTGTTGATAAGGCAGGGAATTGGTCAGTAGTTTCTGCTTCAGTAACATTTATTGTTGACCTTTCATCTCCAACTTCTGGTGTAAGTGTTCCTGTTAATAATGCTTATTACAGGACACTTTCTCAGATTGAAGGAACAACGTCTGATAATGAAGCAGGAGGTGGTTCTGGAGTTCTTACAAATACAAATGTGTTTATACAGATTTATGATGTTGCAGGTGACAGATACTGGAGAGGAAGTGTTGATGACTGGGTTACTGTTGTTGCTACAAGGACGGCAACATCCTTTACTGCTGGAAATCCAAATACCTGGATTTATAATGATTTTGACCCGAGTGATTCTACATGGGTTAATGCAGTAGGAAATGAATTTAAGGTAAGAGTATGGGCAAAGGATAATGCTGGAAATGTTGAGGAAAGTTTAAATGAAATGACATTTTATTTTGATAATGTTGATCCAGAAAGTGCTGTCACCTGGCCAAAGGATGGGTATTCTTTTAACTCTTTGGAACAGATTAAAGGAACATGTTCTGATTCTGCTGGTGGTGGAAGTAAGATTGCAGCAGGAGTGAATTATGTAGAAGTTAAAATAAAGAAATGTAGTAGTGACGAATGGTGGGATGAAACAACTCAGTCCTGGGTTGCTGTTGAGGTATGGAATACATGCTCCTCAACAAACTCATGGACAACATGGTATATTGATATATCAACTTCTGCCTGGACAGGGTTATCTGGTTCATCTTTTGTTGTTACATCAAAAGCATATGATAAGGTTGATTATCCTTCAAATAATGTTGAGACACTTTTAACATCTGCTACATTCTGGATTGACACAACTCCTCCTGATTCAGTTCTTACAAAGCCAGAATATAATGCATTTGTTGGAACACCATGGTATGGAAATGATATGACAGCAATTACTGGAACAAGTTCTGATGATGTAGGGATAGAAAAGACAGAAATATGGATTAAGAAATATGATACTGATTATGCCTGGAATGGTTCAACCTGGGTTGCAACTGCAAATCCATTGTGGATTCAAGCAGGTGGGCTTGGATTTACTTCATGGAGTTATTCTGTTTCAACAAGTATGTGGACCTCTGGGGAAAGATATAGAGTTATATCAAGGGCAATGGATACATGTGATTACTATCCAAATTATCAAGTTTCTCTTTCAACAAAATACTTCATATTTGACAATGTTCCACCAGTTTCCGGCATAATAAAACCAGCACATAATACTGGTTATGGTTCACTATCAACTTTGTCTGGGACAGCAGATGATTCAAATTCTGGAACATGGCCTGCAGGTGTAAATGTTGTGAAATTCTCAATTCAGATTGATCCAAATGAATCTCCACCAGGAAAATACTGGGATGGAGGAAGTTCAACAACTTCATGGTCAAGTGATGTAGAGGTATGGCATAATGTCTCATCTTATGATAGTGTATCAAAAGAATGGATAATTGATTTTCCAACTTCTGCCTGGATTTCAGGGCATGAATATAGGATTAGGGTTTATGCAATTGATAAGGTTCCAACAGATGCTAATGAGGAGACAACATTTACATTTGGAAGGAATCAGAATGATTTTTCAATTGATGTTCTTGCACCAGAGTCAAAAATTCTCAAACCACAGGATGGAGGAAGTTATAATGCAACAGATAATAAACTTGACTTGATTTATGGAACATGCACTGACTGGATAGGTGGAAGTGGAGTGAATAAAGTTGAGATTGCAATTCAGGATTTAAGTGTTAAGGGATATCCGTATTTACAGGATGATTATACCTGGACAACAAGTGAAAATTGGCTTACAACATCACTTTCCTCAGGTGCAACATACTGGGAGAAAGTTGTTGATTGGACATGGACATCAGGACATGGATATAGAGTTTGGGTAAAAGCAACAGATAATACAACAGATCCAGCGCCAAATGTTGAAACAGCGCATTATGTTGAGTTTATTGTTGATGAGGAGCCACCTGATACAAAGGTTACCTCACCGAAGAATAATGAATTTTTAAATTCACTTACTGGAATATTTGGAACTGTTACAGATAATTTTGGTGGAGATAGAAATGCTGGAGTTAAAGAGGTTAATTTAAAGATAATAGATGTAACAAACAATACAACATGGTATTACTGGGATGGAATTGGCTGGCCTTTAACAGAAATCTGGCTTACTGATGTTTCGGTTTCAACTCCCTCCTGGAGTTATACTGGAATAGGAACTTCAGATTTGACTGATGGACATAAATATTTTGCAGTTCCAAGAGGAGTTGATAATGCGAATAATATTGAAACAACTCTTTCAACCTCAACATTTTACTTTGATTCTTCTTCTCCTGAGTCAATTGTTTTAAATCCACAGGAAGGAGATTATTTACAGGGTTTAAATTTAATTTCCGGAACAAGTAAGGACCTGCCAGAGGGAACATTTGAAGGGTATCCACTTTATAATTCAGGAGTGGATGAGGTATATATAAGAATAAAGAATGAAACAGATGGAAAATACTGGACAGGAACAAGCTGGTCAACAGCAACAATTACATGGCTACTTGTAAGTGGAACAACTGATTGGAGTTATAATTTTACAGGTTCATGGACAAGTAACAGAAAGTATTTAATAAATGTAAAGGGAATTGATAATGTTCCAAATGAAGAAGTGAATTTTTCAACAAGGACATTCTACATTGATTATTCATCACCAACAGTTGGAGTTGTAAGTCCGCAGAACAATGCAAATCTCAACACACCACCTTCAACAATATCAGGAACAGCACAGGATGATCCCACTGCTCCTGAAAAAGCAGGAATAGACAGGGTTTATGTAGCAGTATATGATGTAAACATAAGTTCTTACTGGAATGGCAGTTCATGGCAGGGTTCAATCTACTGGCTTTTAGCAAGTGATTCAGAACCGAACTGGAGTTTAAGTATTGATACAAATGCATGGACATCAACACATCAGTATAGATTACAGACAAAAGCAATTGATTTTGCAGGAAATACTCAACTTTCTCCATATTCATACTTCATATATGATATAACACCACCTGAGACAGGAATAACAGTTCCAGAGGATGATAAATACTATTCATATGGCAATCCCCAGATAATCTCTGGGACATCCTCAGATGCTGGTTCAGGAGTTGAAAGGGTTGAGATACAGATTATAAGATTGAGTGATGGATATTATTTAAGTGATGCTGATCAGAACTGGTATGCAACAGAGGAATGGATAAGTATTAATACAAGTGGAAACTGGTCATATACAATAAACTATCCTACAGTTACATGGGAGAATGGAATTGAATATCTTGTTGTGGCAAGATCACTTGATAAAGCAGGAAATTATGATACAAATTATAGTGCGGGTATTGATTCAAATACATTTATTTATGATACAAGTTTGCCAGATTCAGGAATAACATATCCTGTTTCCGATGTTAATACAAAACCAACACTTAAAGGAACATGTTTTGATGCTTCTCCTGGGGTTGTGAATAAAGTTTATATAAGGATAAAGAGGCAGGATGGTAAATACTGGGATGAGGAGCAGGGGTTGTGGTTTGATCCTGCTTCAGAAAGTGGTGACTGGTGGAATGAGGCAACATTATCGCCTGATGTAACAAGTTGGTGGTGGAAAGATGATAGTATCTGGAGTAATAATGTAGAATATCAGATAAATTCATGGGCAGTTGATAATGCTGGAAATTATGAGGAAAGTTTTGGAACAGTTACATTTAAATATGATGCTGATGATCCTCAATCAGATGTAGAAATACCGATTTCAGGAGATTATTATAGAAGTTTAATCACTCTTTCAGGAACTGGAACAGACGGAACATTTGGTTCTGGAATAGTTCAGATATGGGTAAGAGTAGCAGATATT
Source organism: Caldisericota bacterium (assembly GCA_003650255.1). GTDB lineage: Bacteria > CG03 > CG03 > B21-G15 > B21-G15 > B21-G15. The sequence continues at coordinate 20,483 of QMOP01000002.1, read as the reverse complement.
ACAAATCCGAATACATACTATTACTGGAACTGGCTTACTGCATGGGAGCCCAATGAGCCAGATAACTGGGCAACAGTTGATTCATTAAATGACCTTGGAAGTGGAAATTATTCATGGAGTAAAGATTTCAATGGAAACTGGACTTCAGGACATAAGTATCAGATTCAGGTTTATGCAAAGGATAATGCTGGAAATATAGAAACTCCAGGAACAGGAAGTATATTCTATTTTGATAATACTCCTTCAACAAGCTGTGTTGTCTATCCTGTATCCAATACAAATCTTGATATTCTTGAAAGGTCATACTCTTCTCTTGACAATATCTCAGGAACAGCAACAGATATTGCATCAGGTCCATATCCAGCAGGAGTTAAGAGGATTGAGTTAAGAATAAAAGAAGAAGGAGGTGGATACCTTACAACACCAAATGGTCCTTTTGGAGGGGAGACATGGCTTGTTGCAGATGAATTTACTGCTTATGCTTCAAGTGCAAGTTATACTTTGAATGTTTCATCTACACTCTGGACTTCAGGACTTAGATACTACATAAATCCAAAAGCATTTGATAATACTCAGAATCCAGGTGAAAATGTTGAAGTTTCATTTACAACCTGGACATTTATTTTTGACAATACTCCACCCAACACAGAGATAACAGATCCAGCAAATAACTCTTACAGGTCAGACCTTACTACAATTTCTGGAACAACAAGTGATACAACAACAGGAGTAAATAATGTAAAGATTGCTATAAGAAGAAAGAATGACCCGAATCAGGGATATTACTGGAATGGGTCAACATGGGTTATAACAGAGGTATGGCTTGATTATACTTCGGGACTTCTTCCTTCTGACCCAGGAGTTGTAGCAACTTGGAATTGGAGTTCAAGTAAAGGAACAAGTACATGGGTATCAGGAGATAGATATGAGATATTTGTGAAGGCAGAGGACAGGACAAAATATTATCCTAACTGGGAGGATGTGACTCCAACACTTGGAACAGGACTTGTTTTTACTTTTGATAATGTTTCACCTGTTTCAATTACAACCTATCCAGCAAATGGAGTTGGATATTCAAGTTTGCCTTTCATATATGGAACAGCAGATGATTCTAATTCAGGAGTTTATCCTGCAGGAGTAAATAGAGTTTATGTTGCAATTCAAAAAGCACCGCCTGGTGGAAATTGGTGGAACTGGGCAACAGGTGACTGGACAGCAACAAGTGAGGATTGGATAGAAGCAACATATTATGAGGCAGAGAAGAGATGGGAACTTGATGTAACAACAGTTACATTTGATACAGGTTATCAGTACAGGATTAAGACAAAAGCAGAGGATAAATCACAGCCAGCAAATGTTGAAAAGATTCTTAATTATGTTGATTTCTTTATTGATACACTTGCACCCCAGTCAAAATTTATAAGGCCAGTTGATGGTGCATCTTACAATAACACAAATAATAAGCTCACAAAGATTTATGGAACAACAACTGATGATGTCGCTGGAACCGAAGGAAGTGGAGTTGATTTTGTTGAGGTAAAACTCCTTGATTTGGATTCTGTTCCTCAGAAATACTTGCAGGATGACTATACATGGGCAGAAACAGAAAACTGGATTACAGCAACACTTTCCTCAGGTGCAACATACTGGGAGATAAATGCTCCTGACTGGATTTCAGGACATAATTACAGGGTCTGGGTAAGGGCAACAGATAAAACACAGGAGCCAGCACCGAATGTTGAAGGAGAAAATTATGTTACATTTTCAATTGATATTCAGCCACCAACGGTTGAGGTTACATCTCCTTCTGATGGTTCATGGCAGAATAATATCACTGGAATAAATGGAACAGCAAGTGATGATTTCTCAGGAGTTAAGTCAATATCACTTAAGATTCTTGATACCAAAACATCATACTACTGGACAGGAACTGGTTGGGGAAGTGAAAGGTGGATTAAAGTTTCCACTTCAACTCTACCAAACTGGACTTATAATGGAATTTCTGATAGTGACTTTACTTCTGGAAGAATTTATAAACTTATTCCAAGAGCAACTGACTATGCTGACAATGTTATTGTAAACTATTCAACAGCAACATTCTACTATGACAATACACCACCTGACTCAAATGTTGTTGTTCCACAACCAGATGAATTTTATAGAGATGTTAATTTAACAACTCTTTCAGGAACAAGTAAGGATTATCCTACAACAGAGCAGGTTAATGCTGATGTTAAAGAGGTTAGATTTAAGTTAATAGATACATATGATAATTCATCCTGGGATGGAGGTACAAACTGGTCAACAACAACAGTTACTTGGGTTTTAGCGGATGGAACAACTGAATGGATTAAGACAATTTCTGCAAGTAATTGGACAAGTGGGCATAAGTATCAGATTATAACAAGAGCAGAGGATAACATTAATAACCTTGAAGTTACATATTCTACTGTTACTTTTTATATTGATTCAGATGCTCCTGATTCAAAAGTTCTTGAGCCTCCTCATGGAGCAAAGGCAAACTCAATTACACAGATAAATGGAACAAGTACTGATTATCCTGTAGGTTCAGGACTTTATAATTCAGGTGTAAGTAAGGTTCAGTTAAGATTGTATGATACAAATACTGAACTTTACTGGGATGGCGAGAAATGGATTTCAACCTCAACCTGGTTTGATGCCACAGGTCTTTCTCCTTGGACATATGATATTGCCTACCCCACTGCTGTATGGTTTAATGGACATTCTTACAATCTGGAAGTAAGAGCAATTGATGTTGCTGGAAATGTTGAAACACCTGATTTTACATATCAATTCACATTTGATACAGAGCCACCCACATCTGGAGTTACTGAGATAGCAGGTGTTTCACCTGCAGATGGTGCATATGTTAATTATGTAAATCAGATTTCAGGAACATGTAATGATAATCTTGGAGCTGGAAATGTTAGAAAGGTTTATGTTATGATAAGAAGGAATTCTGACGGAAAATACTATGATAAAGCAACTCAAGATTTTACCTCTGTAAGTGAGTTATGGAATGATTCAGGAAGTAATACTTGGAGTTTTGGAGTTTCAACCTGGTGTTGGACAGATGGAGAAACATACACTGTATGGAGCAAAGCAATAGATGATATAACATATCCTTCAGATGCAGATGCTGATTGTAATCAGGAGGTAGTTGTTTCTTCTATAACATTTACTTATGATACTTCAATTCCTTCCTCAAGAGTAGAGTTTCCTGCAATACCAATTAATTATGATCCAGACGTGAATGGTACAGCAACTGATAATGATCCTGGAGTTTTAAGTGAGGTAAGGGTAAGAATAAAAAGAAACTATGCTCCTGATGGTGAAAGTTACTGGTGGGATAATGAGTTAAAACAGTGGAGAAATGTGGAAGTGTGGAGTGTTTGTTATTCCACAACTGACTGGAGTATATGGATGTCAACTGGAATTTCCTGGGAGTATGAGGATGAATATGAGCTAACTTCAAAAGCATATGATGATGCTGGAAATGTTGAGATTTCAACAGTTTCATTCACATATAAACTTGATAAAACAAATCCATATTCAAAAACAAGTATCCCGGAAAATGATAATTTCTATTCCTCACTTCCACAGATTCAAGGAACAGGTGCGGATGATTTAGGACCAGGACTTTCAAATTCTGGAGTAAGCAAAGTTTATCTTCAGATTATAAAGTATGATCCTGAGACAAACACAACATATTACTGGAATGGATACAATCCTTGGGTTACAAGTGAAGAATGGGTTCAGGCAAGCGGAACACTTAACTGGGTCTATGATGGAGGAGGAATACTTGATGACAATCTTGATAGTGGTTGTAGTTATGAGGTTACTTCAAAAGCAAAGGACTGGGCGAATAATGCAGAAGTAACTCTGACATGGATTAGGTTCTTTATAGATAAGCTGAGACCAGAATCAGGAATAGAATTTCCTGTTGATGGAGACTATTACAGTGATAACAAACCAGTTACTCTCATCTATGGAACATGTGATGATAATCCTAAACCTCCATTCTGGAGATCAGGAGTTGGAGAAGTGAAAATAAGAATTTATGACCAGACTCAAGGTTTATACTGGGATGCAAATAACAATGTGTGGACAAGTACAGAGACGTGGAATAATTGTAATTATAATATAGGTTCATCAACATTTACATTTTCTGTTTCAAATACAATCTGGACCGATGAACATACTTATATCCTTAATTCAAAAGCAGTTGATAGAGTAAATCTTGAAGAAATATCATTCTCAACAACAACATTTATTTTTGATTCAACACCTGGTAGTGTTTCAATTACTGATCCTGCGAATGGTTCTGATAAAAATAGTGTGTCTCAGATTACAGGAAATTCATCTTCTTCTCCAGCGCCACCTGAATTAGTGAGAATCTATATAAGAGATCTTACGTATCCTTCAACTTACTGGAATGATGCAACTGAAAAATGGCAGGATACAGTTTACTGGATTGACGCTACAGGGGTTTCTCCATGGACATACACAATTTCTTATGAGACGGCAATATGGACTGATGGACACCAGTATTCAATAAGAGCAAAGATGAAGGATAAAGCAGATAATTGGACAAGTGAAGTTGAAAGTATATTTATTTACGATATAACGGAGCCATTTGCAAATATCAGTTATCCAGAAGATGGGAGTTATAAGAATGCACTTACAAATAATGAAATTCTTGGAACCTCAACTGATGAGAGAAGTGGAATTGATTATATAAGGGTTTTAATAACAGAGGATCCATTTGGTACACCATATTACTGGAATGGTTCACAGTGGGTTACTTCAGAGCCATCTCCATGGCCCCTTGCGACAATAACAACCTTGCCAAAAGGAGATTTATCAGAGGACTGGAAATATGAGATTGATTCTTCTTCATTTACTTCAGGAAAGTATTACAGAATTCAGGTTAAAGCAACAGATGAAGCAGGAAATGAGCAATTAACTCCAGGAGAGATTTACTTTACATTTGATACATCAATTCCTGAAGCAAAGATTACAGATCCTACAGATGGTGAACTCACAAATTCACAACCTTCAATTACAGGGACCGCAAAAGATACTCCTGTTACAACACCAATTTCACCTATTGAAGAGATATTGTTACAGATACTTGAAATAGAGACAACTAACTATTATCAGGGTGGAGGGGCATGGTCCTCTTCACCTGCATGGCTTTCTGTTTCAACATCAACTTTACCTGACTGGAATTATACTTCACCTGTTTGGACAAGTGGAAGAAGTTATAGAATTACAGTAAAATGTAGAGATAAAGCAGGGAACTGGCAGACTACTTATGATACCCATACATTTACATTTGATAATACAGGTCCTTTAAGTGGAATAACAAATCCAGATGATGGTGATATACTAAATGATTTAGCAAGTATAGATGGGACAGCAAGTGATACTCCTGCAGGAGTTGATGTTATTCAGATAATGCTTATAAAAGTAGGAGCTACAACAGAATACTGGACTGGAACAACATTTTCAACAAATACAACCTGGATAAGTTATGATATTCCAGATGGAAATAATGTGAGTTTCAGTTATACAGCACTGCCTGACTGGAAAGCAGAGGGAGATAATGATTATAAAGTTAAGATAAGAGCGGTTGATATACTTGGAAATGTTGGTTCTGAGACATCCTGGATAAGTTTTGTGATGGATGTAACAGAACCAGAAACAAGGATAACACAACCAGAGGATGGAGTTACTTTGAATAAACTCAATGAAATTGCTGGAACAGGGTTTGATGCAAAGTCAGGAATAAGTGAAGTTTATTTAAGAATAAGAAGAAATTCAGATAATTATTACTGGACTGGTTCTTCCTGGACACCAAATATAACATGGAATCTTGTAGATGGAACAACTGACTGGAGTTATTTATTTGTTCCAACATGGAGTTCAGGGGAGACATATTATTTAAATTCAAGAGCAATAGATATTGCAACAAACTGGGAGACAGATTTTACAACTAACACATTTACTTTTGATAATACTTCACCGGTTTCAAAGATTGTGGAACCAGAAGCGAATGCAGAACTTATAACACTTTCACAGATTAATGGAACTGCATCTGATGCCACTTCTTTGGTTGATAAGGTTTATTTAAGGATAAAGAATGTAACGGATAATACTTACTGGGATGAGGCAAATTCTATATGGAGTTCAACACCAACCTGGAATGAAGTTATAGGAACAGATAACTGGTACTTTAATAAGAGCGACTGGTTGAAGGATAAACTTTATTATATTGAAGTAAAATCAAGGGATAATATTGGAAATGAGGAGACAAGTTTTGATTCAAGATACTTCAAGATTGACCAGGATGCTCCTGAGAGCTTCATTACACAACCAGTTCATGATGGAAGATATGATTATCTTGATTTAATTACTGGAACTGCTTCTGATCCAGGAGATGCTCCATCAGAGGTTAAAGAGGTGAGGGTTATAATAATGGATGAGGATGGAAATTATTATAATGGAAGTGTATGGCAGATTGATTTTGCCTCATTAACAGCAACCCAGACAGGAAGTAATCCATTCACTTGGGAGTTGAGTATAAGCACTGATGCATGGATAGATGGAAAGACATACACAGTTATCTCAGTTGCTTATGATGAAGCTGGAAACAAAGAAGCGGTGGATACACCTGAAACACCTTCTGCACACAATTTTGTATGTGATAGAACATTACCAACATCAGGAGTAGAATTTCCAGCACATACACTTCATTATTCAGAAGTAACTGAGATAAGAGGAACTGCAACTGATTCCCTTGGACTTTCTGATATAAAGATTTCAATTTATAAGAAGTCACCATATGGACAGTTCTGGAACCACAATACAAAATCATGGGATGATACAATTTCTGATTCAGAATCATTCTTTACACCGAATTATACTGTGATTACTTCAACCTACTGGGTCTGGACAACAACAGAAGTGGTATTGAATGATAACTGGGATTATGAGGTAAGATGTAAGGCATATGATACAACACTTCCAACACCAAATGTTGAGGATGTGGCTCTTGCTGGTTCAGAAAGTTATAATGGAGTAAATTATATATGGTTCAGATTTGATAATACCCCACCTCTTTCAGGAGTTACATCTCCTTCAACAGGAACTTACAACTATATTGACACAATTTCAGGAACATCATATGATACTGGTTCAAATGTTGACCAAGTTAAGATAAGAATTGCTGATATTACAGAGTCAACAACTTATTACTGGACACCAACTGGATGGAGCACAAATCCTGATAACTGGTGGGCAACCTCACCCGATCCTTCTTTTGGAGGAGAGGGGAGTGAAGGAAACTGGACATTCAGTATAGATGACTCTGACTGGACAAGTGGACATATTTATAATATCCAGTCGAGAGCAAGGGATGATGCTTCTCCAAGAAATCATGAGACACCTTCTGAGGGAGTAACATTTACATATGATGACACAGGCCCTGTTTCAGAATACATATTTCCGGTTCCTGAAACACATTATAAAGCAGGACAACTTGGATCAACTTTACAGGGAACAGCATTAGATGCAACAAGCGAAGTTGCGGAGGTTTATATTGATATTGAGGAAGTAAAAACAGGTAATCATTTTGTAAGTGGTGCAGGATTTACTTCAGGGACAGAAAGCTGGATACTTGCAACAGGAACAACTGATTGGACATATACTGATGCTGCTTTAACAGGGGATCAGGGATGGAAAGAAGGAGAGTATAGATTTAGAAGTAAAGGGAAAGATAATATAGGAAATGAAGAAGTACCAGATGCCGGATTTATAATTGTCTACGATACAACTCCACCTGTTTCAAGAATTGAAGTTCCAGCAGATGGAGGAACTTATGACGATACATTAACTCTCATCTATGGAACAAGTGCTGATAATTCTCCTGGAGTTGTAAACAAAGTTGAGATCTCTTTAAGAGTTCTTGATTATCCAACAGAGGGAGAGACAAGATGGTGGGATGGTTCAACATGGACAGCAACAAGTGAAGTATGGCTCATATGTAATGAGCCCTGGGAGAATTGGTCATATCCATTTACAGGTAGTGACTGGATTTCTGGAAAATATTATAAAATAAAAGTTAAAGCAACTGATAAAGCAGGAAATGAAGAGTCAGTGATTACAGAGCATACATTCAGGGTTGTATTACAGGCAGAGTATTTTATTGTTTCAGGAATTAATTCTCCAAATGTTGCTGGTTCATGGCAGACAGTTGTAGTTGACGCAAGGGATAAATATGGAAACAGGGCACTTACATATCAAGGAACAGTTAAGTTTACAACAAAAGATGAACTTAACTTAATGGGACATCCAGAGGACTGGAAATCAGAATCAGATCTTGCAATAACAGAATATACATTTACAACCTCTGATGAGGGACTTCATACATTCTTTAACCTTGTCAAATTTAAGACAGCAGGAAGTGATAGATTTTTCCTTGTCTATGATTCATCTAATACAAGTGTAAATGGAGAGCAAACAGGGATAACAGTTGAACCAGCATCTCCTGTAAAACTTCAGGTTCTCCTTCCAGGAGAGACAGCAAAACCAGGAACCTCTTCTGGAAAGGAGGGTTCTCCGACTGATCAAGTTGCGGGTGGAACATTTGAGGCAATAATTAATATTTGCGATACATACTGGAATGTAGCAAATGCAACAGATACAGTTCTTGTTAAAACAACAGATCCAAATGATACTGATCCAGGAAATATTTATGTTGATGGTTCAACAACAACATTGATAACCATGATTACAGCAGATACTCAATATGTTGAGGCATTTTCAGATGTGTATGCTGACTTTGACAAAGACCATCCACAGAACAACCCAGTTGAAATTCTTGCGGATATACCCGATAGACTGCAGATAATATTTCCAGGAGAGACAGCAGCACCTGGAACCCCAACTGGAAAAACAGGTTCACCTGATCCTCAGGTAGCAGGAGAAGAGTTTACAATAACTGTTAATGCTTGTGATGCTTACTGGAATGTGAATACTTCAACAAGTGTTGGAGTTGAGGTGCATACAACTGATCAGTATGATACAGAACCATCCTCTCAAACACTCTTAAACGGCTCTGCTCCATTTATTTTGAATATGGTTACATCTGGAACTCAGACAGTAACAGCAGTATGTCTTACAAGTAATTTGACCCAGGCAGAAGGAGATGTCTATATAAATTATGGAGCAGGAAATAATTTATTGGTTCTCTTACCAGGGCAGAGTCATGTTCCTGGCTCTTTAACAGGAAAGAGCGGTTTACCAACTGATCAAATAGCAGGAGAGTCTTTCAGTGCAAATGTATATCTCTGCGATGATTACTGGAATGTGAAGTATGATTCTGCTGCTTATGTTACAGTTACAAGTAATGATCCAAATGCAGTCAATCCAACCCCAAAAACAATAACAGGAAGTGGGTCATTTAATATTACATTGAAAACAGCATGGCAGGGAACACAGCAGGCAACATGGACTGTAACAGCAGAAGCAACTGGCTGGAATTCTTATACTTCTGATGAAGTAACATGTATTCCAAATGTTGCAACACACTTGCAGATTTTACTTCCAGGTGAGAGTGCCTCCCCTGGTTCTTCAACAGGGAAATTAGGTACTCCTCAAGTACAAACAGCAGGAGTTCCATTCTATGTTACAATAAATGCTGTTGATGATTACTGGAATTTGCAGAAGTCAAGTAACCCGATAGTCAAACTTTCGGCAAATACTCCTTATTATGAAGCAGAACCAGAAAAAGGGTTAATAAATGGAACAACAAAGATGTGGATAATATTAAAGGATGCTGAAAGAGACCCGTGGCTTATAACTGTCTCAACTGCTGATGGAAGTAATCTTTATTCTGATACTTCAAGTTCAGTAACAGTTAATCCTAATCTTGCGACAAAACTTTTAATTCTTGTTCCTGGTGAGGAATGGGATCCAGGTTCAAATACCGGAAGAACTTCAGCAACTCCTTCAATTCAAACAGCGGGTGTTTCTTTTCAGGCAGAAGTAAGAATAACAGACGATTATTATAACAGAGTGAATTCAGCAAACACAACAGTAAATATCACCTCAACTGATCCAAATGATGATGAGTCAACTTATAAGAATATAGGAGTGTTGAACGGTTATACTACAGTTGATATAACATTAAAGACAGCAAATATAAACGGAGCAGTAAATACGACAAAATGGACATTAACTGTTTCCACAGCAACAGGAGATAATTTCACATCTTACACAACTCAGGAGATACCAATTCAGCCAAATACCACTTCAAAGATACTAATTACTGTTCCTGGAGAAAATATTGATGAAGGTTCAGCAACAGGAAAAGAAGGATTGCCACAAAATCAGACAGCAGGAATAACATTTCCTATTAATGTTTATGCAGTTGATGATTACTGGAACAAAACTTTAGCCCAACCAACAGTTGGTTTAACGACTACTGATCCGTATGATACAGAACCATCAGCAAAGCAACTTATAGATGGAACAACAGTATTTTATATAACATTTATTAAAGCAAATTCTTCCTGGACAATAACAAGTTCTAATGATTTAGGTCTTACTGATTACACATCAAGTGAGATTTATGTCCAGCCAAATATTGCAACAAAACTTTTAATTCTTGTGCCTGGTGAAAATCCAGATGAAGGAAATGTTCCAGCAGGAGGAATTTCAGGCACACCTGATAATCAACTTGCAGGAGAATCATTTACTGTTAGAGTGAGAGGGGTTGATGACTATTACAATATGAATGAGAATGCTGTAGCAACAGTTGAGTTAACAAGTGATTTTTCAGAGGATATAATAACCCCTTCATCACAGAATCTTGTTAATGGAGAAGCAATATTTACTGTTACATTGGCAAGAGCAAATACAACAAGTTATCTTTTTGCAGAAGATACCGATGCAATACCACTTTCTTCAGCAACCTCCTCTGGAATATATGTAATACCAGGAATACCTTATAAACTTCAGGTATTACTTCCAAATGAAACAAATGCACCAGCAACAGAGACAGGAAAAACAGGTTCTGTTGTAAATCAGGTTGCTGGATATGAGTTCACGATAACAGTTCACTCAGTTGATAATTTCTACAATATTACTCCAACAACAGCAGTTATAAAAGTTCTCTCATCAGATACCTATGCATTACTTCCTTCAACAAAATCACTTATTAATGGAACAACAACATTTACTATAACACTTAGAGAGGCAAATACTTATCAGAAGATATTTGTTGAGGAGACAGAAACAACTTACAATTTAATCGGAGATACTTCAACAGAGGTTTATGTTGAAGCAGGACCGCCAGTTCAGTTAAGAATTCTTGTTCCAGGAGAGGATAGAAATATAATTTATTCTGGAAAGACAGGTTCACCACAGGATCAGGTAGCAGGAATAGCATTTCCTGTTACAGTTGATGCATGTGATATTTTGTGGAATATTGTTACAACAACAGACACAACAATTCAGATTACAACAACAGATCCAAATGATACAGAACCAGCAAATCAGGGACTTACAGATGGAACAACAACATTTTATGTAACATTTAAAACAGCAAATACTACCTGGACCATAACAGCAACAGACTTAAATGGTGGAATGAAGTCAACAACAACTTTGAGTATTCAGGTGAATCCAGATGATGCAACGAGATTACTTATTCTTTTACCAGGTGAGACATATGAACCAGGAACAGATGATGGAAAAGGAGGAACACCAGATGTTCAAACAGCAGGAGAAAGTTTTGTTATAAATGTTAAGGCAGTTGATAATTACTTCAATATTAATACTGGAGTGAGTGCAATAGTTGGTATAACAACTTCAGATGAGTATGACACAGAACCAGCAAATAAATCTCTTGTTAATGGCACAACAAACTTTACTCTTACACTTGTAACAGCAGGAAATCAAACAGTGTGTGCAACAGAACATGACCCGGATTATGATCTTAAATCAGATACATCAACAGTATTTGAGGTTCAGCCGAATTCAACAACAAAACTTCAGGTTCTTGTTCCAGGAGTTACTGCTGAACCAGGCGACTATTTGAATAATGGAAGAAAGGGAACCCCTCAGACACAGACAGCAGGAATAGCATTTCCTGTTACTGTTAATGCATGTGATAACTGGTGGAACAGAACAACAGCAAATCCAATAGTGAAAGTGTGGACAGAGGATCCGAATGATGAACTTTATGGGCTTGAACCATCACCAAAGACACTCGTAAGTGGAACAACTGTATTTTATGTAACACTTGTTACAAATGACCCTGATGGAATTGGTAACTCATGGAAGATTTTTGTTTCTACTTATGATGGTTCCCCATATCTTCCTGATGAATCAGCACCTGTTCCTGTTCAGAGTGGTTCTCCTGTAAAATTACAGGTAATACTTCCTGGAGAAGATGAAAGACCTGGTTATACAACAGGAAAAGAAGGCACACCTTCAACATGGACTGCAGGAGTATCTTACAGTATAACAGTTAATATAACAGATGCTTACTGGAACCTTGTCACAGATCCAGACCCAAATCCTGTTGTAAATATTGAAACAGGTGACCCATATGATGAGGACTGGGGATATGACCCGATTGACCAGCAACTTTCAGATGGAACAAAGGATTTCAGTGTAACAATGGTTACAGAGGGTTCTTGGAGAGTTTATGCGTATGATACTGGTTATACTTATCAAGCAGGAACCTCATCTATTGTAAATGTTGTACCTGGTTCTGCTGCAAGATTACAGGTTCTTGTACCAGGAGAAACATCAGTTCCTGGTTCACTTGAAGGAAAGCAAGGCACACCGGAGAATCAGATAGCAGGAGTTGAGTTTAATGTGACAGTCAATATATGTGATACATTCTGGAATGTAAGGGATGATTTGAATATAACAGGAGTGGATGTGGTAACATCTGATCCATTTGATTCTGATCCAGGAAGTGTTGATTTAATAAATGGAACAACAAACCTTTCCATTATTATGTATCAGGCAGCAACAAAGAGTGGAACATCAATGGTTCATTCAGCAACCCAGACAATCACTGCAAGCCATCCTTCATATCAGGACTATACATCTTCACAGATTACACTTATTGCAAACGCACCTTATAGGTTGCTTATAATAACTCCAGGAGAATACTGTGAGCCAGGAGATTTAGCAAATGGTGGAAAAGGAGGAACACCTGATTCACATCCAGCAGGAGAGGCATTTGATATTGATGTATATGCAGTTGATGCATTCTGGAATATAACATATGCAACACCTACTGTTACAATCTGGACATCAGACCCATATGATACAGAGCCAGCAGATGATCCTCTTACAGATGGAAAAGGAACATTTTCAATAACAATGAAGACAGAGGGAACACAGGTTATTACAAGTTCAGATACAGCAACAGTTGATAGATTAATTTATTACACAACTCCTGGAATTGATATAGGTTATGGACCTGCAGAAAAATTACAGGTGATTTTGCCTGGTGAAAGTGAAGAACCAGGTTCACCAACAGGTAAGAGCGGAACACCTTCTGACTGGACAGCAGGAGTGCCAGAGATTGTTAAAGTCAATCTTGTTGATCAGTACTATAATATTAACCCAACTGATCCACAGCCAGTTGTAGAACTTACATGCGATACAGACCCGAATTTTGAAGTAACACCTTCAACTGCAAGACTTGAAAATGGTTCATACAATTTTACAGTAACACTTTACAAAGCAAGCACACATACAATAGTTGCAACAGATGTTGATGGAGAAATACCATTCTATACTGGAGATGAATCAAGTGTATTCACTGTTCTTCCAGATGTTGTTGATAGATTGCTTGTTATATTACCGGGTGAGGGACATATTCCAGGAGATGTGGGTGGAACAGGAAAATCTGGAACACCAGAGGATCAGATTGCTGGAGTTCAGTTCCAGATTAATATAATGGCAACAGACCAGTACTGGAATATTGTTTCAACAAATACTCCTGTTTGTGTAATTACAGAGGATCCTTATGACATAGATGGCGATACAATTTCTCTTGTTGATGGAGAATTTACTTATGATATAGAATTCCATACAGTTGGAGATTGGTGGATTAAGGCACATGATGCAAATGGGGTTTTAACAGAGTACGAGACTCCAAGAATAAGTGTTTCTGCAGGACCAGCTGAAAAACTTATAATAATATTGCCTGGTGAGACACTTGTTCAGGGTTCTCCAACAGGAAAAACAGGAACACCAGATACTCATTATGCAGGTGAGCAATGGCAGGCAACAGTTTATCTGACAGACAAATACTGGAATATAGCAACAGATACAAGGCCATATATTACAGTTGATACAACAGATCCAAATGATACAGAGCCAACTGACAGACAGATTACAACAGGTGGTTATGCTGTGTTTCCATTCAGACTCCTTACAGCAAATCAATATGATGGAACAAATGCTGTTTTCTTTGAAAATAGAATAACAGCAAGAAGTGTTGATGTTGTTGGAATATCCTCTTATACTTCAAGCCAGATTATAATAAATCCTGAATCAGTAGATCATTTTACAATTGAAAATTACCCTGATACAGTGGAGGCAGGAGAGAATAAGGATATAACAGTTGTTGCAAGGGATGCTTATGAGAATGTCTGCACAGGTAATTATGATAAATATGGAAACTGGGTTGGTGGAGCAAAACAGTATCTTGGAACAGTATCTTTTGAAACAGATAATGATCATCCATTGAATACACTTCCTGCGGATTATACCTTTACAACAGCGGATAAGGGAATACACACATGGTACACTGAGGTAAGATTGTGTAAAGCAGGAGACAATTTCTATATAAAGGTGTATGATAGAGATGATCCGACAATTTACGGCACAAAGACAGGAATAAAAGTAAATCCTGGTCCATTTTCAGGATTTATTGTAGAGCCTGATCAGGATGTTGAGGTTCCAGCAGGAGATAGGATAAATATTACAGCACAGACAGCAGACCAATTCGGAAACCCACTTGAAGTTCCAGGAGTTTACTGTGAGGTAAAAATCATAACAGTTACAATAAATACTCCACCTGATCCTGATGCTCATCAGGATTACTTCTTCAGGGTAGAGTATAGCTCTTCAGATTATTATACAACAACACTTGCAACAGCAACAACGGATTCTGAAGGAAAGATTGGAGTATCACCTATTATAAGGCTTTATGTTTCAACAACAAAGGAAGATCAGTGTTATGTAAGAGTTGTATCAAGTGGAGCAACAGGGTCATCAGCAAACATAACAACAGTTGGAGGACCAACAAAGAGATTTAATTTTGTTGGAACTCCAGAGACAGAGGTTACAGCAGGCCTCTGGACAGAGGCAAATAATCCATTTAAGGTTACAAGATATGATGAGTACAGCAATGTAACAGAAACAGGATATACTTATGTGTGGGTAAAAACAACCTCTGATGCACCATCGCGGGGTAGAAGGTATAGATTTGGACTTGATCCATATAAGACACAGAATCCAGATAATTATGATATTACAGAAAATGCGAATCTGAAACTGGAGTTTCAGGACGGAGTAAATACAATGGAATTTTACTATTATGATGAGGATTCTTCTTGGAATACAATAAATAGAAAAATTTATCCAGATACGCATACAATTTATCTTGAAAGAGAGGGTTATGTTGGTGATGCAATTCCAATTCAGGTAAATCCAGGAGCAATTTCTCAAACATCATTTATTCCACCTTATCCACCAAGTATTAAAGCAGGGACAACTTCTTATTTCTTCATTGTAAGAACCCAGGATCAGTTTGGAAATGACAATGTTGTAAGCCAGAATGAAGTTTGTGAACTTCAGTCAGACCATCCAGCAGGAAGACATGCTTTTGTTTATGAGGATGATTCTAGAGTAGTTCCAGATTATAAGACAGTTAAAGCATACATTACATTCTCTACAGGAACATGTGAGATTCAGTTTAAATACTACGATGAAGTATCTGGAGACCTTACTCTTTATGTCCTTCCACCGCATGACTGGTCAAAGGCATCTGTTTCATATCATGTTGATCCAGCGGAAATTTATAAGTTAGCATTTATAAATCCAGAAAATACTGGTTCAAGAGCACTTACAGCAGGTGCAACCTCTCCAGTTTATATTGTTGAAACACAAGATAAATTTGGAAACCCATCTCTAATACCACCAGGTCCAGAGAATGCAGCAACAGATTATAAGGTTAGAATTGAACTCTTCAGTGAACCTGGAGGAAGATACTCATTCAGTTTATCCTCAACAACATGGGAGGAGATTACAGAGGTATGGATCTCTACCGGTCATACTCAGGCAAGATTCTATTATAAGAATACAAGAAGTGGACACTGGAGAATTCAGGCAGACGAGGATCCTGATTATGGATATGGTTGGAAACTTGCCCAGCAGTATGTTGACATAATTGGAGGGGAAGTTTCTCAAATTGTATTTATTACTCCTGAGAGGAATGTTGTTGCAGGACAGAAGGATTATCTTGATTATGGAACAACTCAATACATTTTAACTGTTGAACTTCAGGATAAGTATGGAAATACTGCAATTGCTCCTGAGGATATAGTTTTGGCTCTTCAAGGAGATTCACCAGAGGATGATTTTTCACCTAATGCAATTGACTGGAATATAAACACCATTACAATTTCAAGTGGTTCTTCAAGGGGTTCATTTTACTATGGAGATAATATTGCAGGAACACACATAATTGAGGTAAGGGAAACACCAGAAAGAGGATGGACAAATGCTACACAGGAAGTGCATGTATATCCTGCTGATGCAGTTGCATTTAAGTTAGAGCATGATGGATATGCAGCAGTCTACGTTGCAGAACCAATCACAGTTAAAGCAATTGATGCTTACGGTCTTGCAGGAGAGGGAAATGTGTGCACAGGACATCCTCCATTAAGCGATCCATATCTTGGATGCCAGATTGATTACACTACAGGAGATGTTACTGTTGTTGATAAGAGTGCGTGGGTTTATTATGTTGGTATAGTTACATTCACTTCAAACTCTTACTCTTCAAAATTTGTTCCACAGTCATTTGACTTCTCTGAAACACTTGACCCAGATTATGACCTTGGTCCAGGGGTTATGAAGGTGCAAATAACAGAGGACAGAGTTACGGATCCACCGGAAGTTCCACCAGTTGTTATTACTGTATATGATGTTGATAATCCTGATATATATGGAGAGAGTGATGAACTTGTGATTCAGGGAGCAATTGTAAAGCCATATATTGACCCAGAAACAGGTGAAAGAATTCTTGAGATGGCAGAGTATGGTTCTGGAAGGGTTTATCAGGGAGCGGTTAATAAATTAATGGAAAGGCTTGATTTGTGGACAAATTCTGGTTCTGCTCAGTGGACTGGTGTGAGAATTGATCTTAAAGGAGATATAGAAGAGACACATATTCTTGCTGTGAGAGTCTGGAAGGATGGAGATGCAGATGCAAAATTTGATCCACCAGCAAAAGAGGACCCGGATGATTTGGGAGATACAAGTGAGGATATATGGCTTGCTTCAGGAACATTTAAGAATAGAAAAGTTGAACTTAATTTTAATACAGCACAGACAATAACAGAATCGCCACAGAATTATTTTATAACAATTGATATGTGGGAGTATGCTGATCCTGATCAGACATTCAGATTCTCATGGAAGAATCGTCTATATTTTTACTGGGAGGATCCGCCTGCTCCACAGCTTTCAGCAAACAATTTTGAGATAATAACCCCAACAGCAACAGTTGCAACAACTCCAGGAGAGATCATAATTTATCCTTATTCACTTGTCTTTTCTACTGAATCATATTATCAAGGAGCAGCAAAACTTGGAGTATTAAGGCTTGATATGTTTACCACAAAATACACAGTTCCATGGACAAAGATAACGCTTACTTTAAAAGGAAGTGTTGATGGTGGATGGAAGGATGAAGAAGGAAATTCTCATCCATCAACTGATATAGAATCAGTTAGAATTTATAAAGATTTACAATCACCGGGTCAGCCTGGTTATAGAGTATTTCAGCCGGATGCAGACCAGTTAATTTCAAGTGGACAGGAGACATTTGGTGATTTAGAACCAGGAATCTGTATTATAACTTTAAGAAATCCAAATGATCTTGGTGAAGAAAGAGCACAGGTTATAACAGAGTCAACAGCAACATATTTTGTTGCATTTAATATTGCAGTAAGTGCACAGGTTGGTGCAACATTTGGAGTAAAACTTCCAAATTCCTCAGCAATAAGTGCATGGATGGAAGGAGAGAACAGAGTTGCAACTTATTATGACTATAACTGGAATGGCAAACAGGATGAAGGAGAGCCATTTATATTTCCAATAGAAACAGAGGAACCTTCAATAATACCAACAGAGGATATCATGATTGTATCACCTGAAGCACCTGCTATTTCAGCAGTAACTCAGGGGCAGAAGAATGTTGTTATACAGAAATTGATTCTTAAAGTTGATCCAGCAACTCCAAGAGCAGTATGGTGGACTGGTGTAAAGGTTGATAAAATTGGTAATTTACCTGATAATGAGATAGATGCTGTTAAGGTATGGTATTACGTTTCAGGTTCAACTGATGCAGCAGGTAATCCAGTTGTTAATACCTCAACAAATTCTCCAACAGGACTTGCTGATCAACTTATTGCAAAAGTTGAAGGAGACCCTGTTGCAAAGAGTTATGGAGCATTTACATCCTCCTCCTGCTTTATACAGTTTGATGAGGAGTTCTGGCAGGAGATAACAGTTGAACCAAAGACTTATCTTATAACCTATGATATAGACCCATTTGCTACGGTTGAAACAGATATTGGAATTGAGTGTGTAAACAAGGATTACTTTACAGTTGATGGAGTGGATAAAGTAAGCGAGGATAATTTTCCATTTAGAAGCGGACCTGTTGATGTTAAGGAATATTACGATAAGGTTCTCTTTACATACAAGGATGCAACATATCAGATTGAGGATGGACAGTTGAATCAGAAGGATGTTAATTTACCATTTATATCAATTGAAGTTGAAACAGATCAGTCAGATGCTATATGGCAGGGAATTATATTTGACCAGATTGGCTCTGCTGTAGATGAAGATATAACAGCGGTTAAGATATGGTATGATATTAATAATGATGGAATATTCAGTGCTCTTGAAGATGTTTTAATAGGAAGTTCAACATTTAAAGGTGGACAGGTTGTATTCAACTTCTCAGGAAATGTTGAGTATAGGACAATAGGTCCAAGAGGAAATGCAATTGAGCCAAGAGAAAAGAGGTACTTTTTAACACTTGATATTGCTGATACAGCAGAACCAGGACATACTGTTGGACTTAAAGCAGAAAGAGAGGATTACTTTATGCTTTCAACTTTAAACAGAGTTGATGAAAGGTCTTATCCATATCAGTCAGATCTTAAAGAGTTAAAGGCATCAACAAGAATTCTATATGCTCTTCCAGAGGATATTGCTCCTACAGAGGTATTTCAGGGAACAGAGTATGTTGGAATGGTAAGACTTGCAATGTGGGTATCAGGATATAAGGTTCCATGGCAGTCAATATCAATGGTTAGAGTTGGAACAGGAAAGGATTCTGATATTAAACTTGTAAGGCTTTATCGTGATGCTGAGGTTCCTGGACAGGAAGGACATGGTGTATTCTCATACGGAGCAGATACTCTTATTTCAACAGGAACATTTTCAGATGCAAGCTGTATGCTTGATTTCAGTTTAAAGCCAGAGATAATAGAGACAACAACAAGATATTACTTTATTGTATTTGATTTTGCAGATGGAGCAACTCCAGATGCCTATAATGCTCTTAGAATAAGTGATGGGTCATATCTTAAGGTTGAAAAGCCACATGTTGTTTATCCTGATTTCTATCCATTTGAGACAAAGGCAGTATTGCAGAAGCCAACTATTGATACACTTGAAGTTACACCAACAGATCTTGGAGTTGCACAGGTTACTCAGGGAGATAAGGATGTTGCTTTTGCAATGCTTCATCTTGCTGCAGATCAACATAATGTCCAGTGGACTGGATTGAGAATTTTGAGAGTGGGTAGTGGTTCTGATGCTGATGTTGAGGCAATAAAGATTTTCAGAGACATTGATGGAGATGGAGTATTGACTGATTATGATACAAGGTTTGATACAAATACAAATACATATCCAGGACTTGTAAATTACGGTAATGAAGTATTTATAAATGGAGAGGCGGTTATAAACTTTCCAACATATGAAGAGATAGGCACTGAAGAGGATGGTCTTTCAAAGGATTACTTTATAGCACTTGATATAGCGGATCTTGCAGAGGTTGGAAAGACAATAGGGATTAAGTTTGAATTACCTGCAACATATTATTTCTTTGTAAGTGG
>QMOP01000001.1 GCA_003650255.1 Caldisericota bacterium | reverse complement strand
ATTATATGGGGTGTAAACCTTAAAACAGAACCATCTCCACCTATAATAAGAATTGCATCTGAGTTTTTTATATCCTTTGCTTTATCAATAGAAATTTTATCATAAATTTTTTTTGCCTTTTCAATCCTACTGTTATAATAAACAAAAAACTTAATTTTTCAATTATCTTTGCCTTATTCAAAACCTTTGTTTTCTCAATTACATTATAAAATTTATTATCCTTCAAATAAACCCTTGCTGTGGAATCCACAAATATTCCAACTTTTGAACTAGATATAATATTTCTAAAAACTCTAAGTATTGAACCTCCGCTTGCTATTATTGACTTTGGATTTGAAAAGAATCTATTCTCTTCTATAACAGGTTCTGCCCCATCATTTGCTCCAATCCCTCCACCATTTTCAAAAAACTCATTTTTAAAAATATATGGCTTTGCCTCTTCCTGAATAACAATTCCTGTAATATTTTTGAAAATCTTATTCTCATAAATTCTCGGTTCAGCATTAACCCACATTGAAATCCCTGCTCCACAACCAGAAATACTGTTTTTGAAAATCTCTGGTTTTGAAATATCCCCTATAGCAATTCCAACATTACATCCAGTAACTTTATTGGAGAAAACCCTTGCCTTTGAGTCACCCTCTGTAAATATACCTGCTTTCTTTATTCCCATTATTACACAGGAAGATATTTCTGGCTCAGAAAAATCTGAAACACCTATTCCATGAAGAGAATCTTCAATTTCTACTTTTTTTATAACAGGTTTAGATGTATCCCATAATCCAATTCCGCCAAGTTCTGATCCTTTGATATAAACATTCTCAATAACTGGATTTGATTCTCCATAACATCTTATAGCAACACCAGTTTTAAAAAACTTTGCAAACCTGATAATAGAACCCTTTTTATCTGATAAAAATACTATTCCACCTGCCTGTTTTTTCCCTTCAAATATAACCTCCTTTCCATCCTTTCCAATAACCTTTAAAACCCCTTTTACAATAATCTCAATCCTATCATCCTGAAGAACATCAACATTCCCAATTGGAGAACTCTTTATATAATGAGTATTGAAATTACTCTTTTTTGAATATGTAATTCTTGAACCTTCAAGAATTTTAAGTGTTGCTAACTCCTCAACAATAACATCCCCTTTAAGTTTAATTTTTCCCTTCCAGATCTCATCAGTTTCAATCTTACCGCTTGAAGTATAATTTTTAGAACAACTACCTAAAAAGATGAGGAAAATTAGAAGTTTTAACATTCTCTTCAAACTTATTTTCCTTAAATTCTGGCATCCTGATAGAAAATATCTCAACTGCCATATAATTTTTTGCAAATACATTCTTATCAATTATAGCAATTGCTTCATCTTTTACCAAGATCCCTTTTTTATTTTTTGAAATGATTGTGTTTCTTAAATCAAGATATGAAGAATCTAAACATAAAATTCCTTCACCATTTTTTGAAAGAATCCCTCTTTTAAACTTTAAAGTTGCATTATCAGAAAGAAATATTCCCTTCTTACAGTCAATAATCTTCACTCCTTCAGCATTTACCTTTGAATTTTCACCAATAAGGAGTCCTGTATCTGCCCCAAAAATTGTAATACTGTTTAAATTTGAAACTCCCTTTCCAAGAACACCTATTCCAACTTTTGAATTGTAAATCTCAACCTCACTAAGTTCTCCCTCTCCAAAAATAAAGATTC
Organism: Caldisericota bacterium; assembly: GCA_003650255.1. GTDB lineage: Bacteria > CG03 > CG03 > B21-G15 > B21-G15 > B21-G15. The sequence goes on along the minus strand of QMOP01000001.1, from coordinate 31,340 downwards.
CTCCACTAATAAGGTTTTCCTTTATATATTTCTTCTTAGAAAGAAAACTTGAATTTTTTATAACAATCTTTCCCTCAACTATGATTTCACTCAAGCCCGGATTTGTTATAATTTCCTTTTTACCTGAAATTATCCTTGCTATATCAAGGTCAAAATCAGTTATATCTGGAAAGTATAGTTTTGCATTCTCAATGTAAAGTGTAACTCCAGAAGGGACAAGAACATCTCCTTTAAGTTCTACTTCTCCTTTCCAGAGTTCATTCTCCTTAAGAATACCCGATACAGTAAAAGCTCCTCCACCATGGATCTCTTTATCTTTAAAATTCTTTTCAAAGAAATTATCCACCATCTTTATATTTGAAGTAACCTCATATTTTAAAGCAAGTTCATTCAATATAAACTTATTTTTAAGAAGAACTGCATCTGTATAGTCATTTAAATTTATTCCACTTTCATTCTTAACAAAAATATTCTCATAAATACTCGGTTTTGACTTATCAAGGGCAATTATTCCATATTTATTCTTCTTTATGTTATTTTTTTCAATTTTAGGAGATGAATGTTCAAAAACCCCAACTCCAACCTCATTATTCTCTATCTCATTTTTAAATAAATAAGGAGATGAACTTCCCCTTGTTCCAAATCCCACCTTTGATGAACTTCCGAGAAAACTCATTCTTAAAGAAGGAGAAGCGTAATCATAAGAAGCAATTCCATATACATTTTTAAAGATTTTACAGAATTTTAAAATTGGAACTGAATTTTCACAGGCAACAACTCCCATATAGTTTTCAACAATTTTTGTATTTTCTATCAAAGGTGCTGATGCATCCCAAGTATATATTGCTACCTTTGCTCCTTTTATAACAACATTTTTAAGTTTACTCTTTGAGTTTCTTCCTACAAAAATTATTCCACCCCAGTATCCCTTTTCCTTGCTTTTTGTTGTAAAAACAATTGGTTTTTTCTCTTCTCCAACAGCCCATATATCTCCCTTTATAACTATATCAACAAGTCCCCTGAAACTTACATCCACCCTTTCTCCACCAGAAAGTTTAAGAACCCTTGAATCCCTTACACTTCTTGTTGAAACATAAATAACTGTTCCCGGCTCAATTATGAGTGTTTTACCCTCAGGAATTACTATATCATGGTCAAGATTTAAAACTCCACTCCAGGTGTAATCCCCTTCTGGTATTTCTTCTGTAATTCCAATTGATGTTATTTCATTCTCCTTAAAAACATTATCCTTCATATTAACCTTTGCAACATCATAAACAGCAATACCAACCTTATTTCTAATAATTCTTGAATTCCTTAAAAGAACATAAGAAAAGTCATTAAGAAGAATTGCTTTACCGAGATTTTCTTCAAAAATAGAGCTTTCAACCTCTGCCTTTGAATATCCATATAATTCCATTCCAGATGTGCTTGAATTTGTAACATTAACACCATTTAAATTTACTGTTGAATTATCAAGCAACATCATTCCTATTCCGCAATGTTCTATCTTTGAAAGTTCAAAATTTATCTTTGAAGAATCAAGTCCTGCAATGCCTACAAGAGCATCCTCTATCTCCACATGTCTTAATGTTCCTTCTGAATTTTCAACAAAAATAATTCCTCCCCAGTAATATCTTCCTCCCTTTTCAGGAATTTTTCTGAACTCAATTGTATTTTCACTTTCTCCTTCTGCAATAAGTTTTCCCTTCACAATTAATGATGTTCTTTTTCCAAAGCCAAAATCAACTTCCGTATCCTTAACCCTTTTTTTAATTGTAAAACTATCCTTTCCTTCATTTATGAAATAACATATTGTTCCAGGAAGAATTTTTAATTCAACCCCTTTATCAACAACAAGGTCTCCTTTTATAACAACCCTTCCACTAAATACTGTATCTCTTTTTAAAACTCCGGTATACTGTTTAGAAAATAGTATTGAATTCAGAAAGAGTAAAAAGACAAAGCAGTTTTTCCATAAATTTTTTTTCTTTTCAAACACAATCTCTCTCCAATCTTTAAAGGGAGTTTCTGTCCTACATGATGCTGTAAAATTACAATAGATTTTTTATTTAAAAATTCTTCAAGTTTTTCCACAATTCCAGTATTTATTCCATCTTTATATGGTGGTCCAAGAAATACTATATCATATTTTTTTTTAAAAAATCTTATAAAATCCTCAACTCTCATCTCAAAAACTTTCACCCTTTTCTTCTCCTCCAACTTTTCAATATTCTTTTTTAAAACCCTCAAAACCTTCTTATTACACTCAACAAAATGAACCTCACTTGCTCCACGAGAAAGCGCCTCTATTCCAACTGTTCCAACTCCTGCATAAAGGTCTAAAAAACTTTTTCCTTCAACAAAACTACCAAGAATATCAAACAGCGATTTCCTTGATCTTGCAAGAAGAGGTCTTAGAATCGGATCTTTTAAAGAATTAAGTTTCCTTCCCCTAAATCTTCCTGCAATTACTGTAATTCCTCTCCTCATCCCTTAAAAATGGGCGGGGGGAGACTCGAACTCCCGACCTCTGCCTTGTAAGGGCAGCGCTCTCACCAACTGGGCTACCCGCCCTTTTTAGGGATTTTAATAAAATTATTTAGAGTTTACAAGTTTATCTATTTTTTTTGTCAGCTCTTCAAGACTGAATGGTTTTGTAATATACTCCACTGCTCCAAGCGAAAGTCCGAGTAGTTCTGATACAGGTTCATTTTCTGAGGTAAGCATAAGAATAGGTATGTTTTTATAATTCTTATCCATCTTTACTTTCTTACACACTTCCCAACCACTCATTTTTGGTAATCTTATATCAAGAATAACTAAATCCGGCTTCTCCTTCCTGACCTTCTCAAATCCACTTAAACCATCCCTTGCTTCTACAACAGCATATCCAATGGAATGAAAGTGTTCAACAAGAAAACTTCTCAAATTATCCTCATCCTCAATTATTAAAATCTTTTTCCTTCCTTCCGGATATCTCTCTCTAAAAAATGGTTTAAAATCTTCAATTTCTCCTATTTCTTTCCATTTTGAATTTCTTTCATCCCAGATATAATCGTCCTCAAGAATTTCTCTTCTAATAAGAAGAGACACCAAATCCTCTGTTGTAATATTCTCTCTTTCCTCTCCTGTGGTTTTGAATTTTATGTGCCACCTCTTCATCTCTGCCCTCCTTCAAATATTTCCTTTATCTTCTCCTTCAAATCCTCAACTTTTCCATCCTTTTCCATAAAATAAACACCTTCTACATCTTTCACCTTTGGAAAGAACTCCTCTTTATATGCTGTAAAAATTATAACAGGTATCCACCTTGGTTTACTCTGTAAAAACTTTATGATTTCTGTCCCTTCTCCTTTTGGAAATCTCATATCAAGAATAATCAAATCTAATACAGGAGAAATTAAATCCTTTCCTTTCTTAAGATTTTCAGCAATTTCAACCTTCCAGTTTTCTTCTTTACCAAGTTCATCTTTAAGAATCTCTGCTAAAGCCAAATCATCCTCTATAATGAGAATTCTTTTATACTTCCTCTCCTTTACATCTTTCACTGCCCTTTCAATCTCTTTTATAAGTTCTTCAACAGAAAATGGTTTTTTGAGGAAAGAGAATGCACCAAAAAGAAAAGCGTCATGGACAACCGCTTCACTCTTTATAACTGATACTACAATTATCGGTAAAGGATAAAATGTTCTGTAAACAAGTTCATTCATAATTGAAATACCATCTCTGTGAGGAAGTTTTACATCAACAACAGCAACATCAGGCAAAAAACTTTCTGCCTTCTCCAATCCTTCTTCAGCAGTAAAAGCAGTTTCAACCTCATATCCCTCTTCTTCGAGAGAATTTTTAAGAATCTCTGAAAGAGGTTTGTTATCCTCAATCAATAAAACCTTAACAGCCATCTTTCCCTCCCAATGGTAATAAAATTTTAAAAGTCGCTCCTTTTCCAGAACCCTGATTAAGCAAAATATCACCTTTCATCTCATTTAAAAGTCTCTTAGAAATACTAAGACCAAGACCTGTTCCCTGGGCCTTTGTTGTAAAAAATGGTTCAAAAATTTTACCTCTAATTTCATCAGGAATCCCTGGACCATTATCTGTAAAAATATACTCAAAAAAACTCTCTCCTTTATTCCCAATAATCTCAATAATTCTATCTTCTTCCTCGTTATACTCTTTAAGAAAATAAATTGAGTTCTGAAAAAGATTTAAAAATACCTGAAGCAATTGACTTAAATCTCCTTTTACCTTAACGTTTTCAATTTCTATCTTCAATTTAATATTATTTTTTCTCAATGTTTTATTTACAAGTAACTTTGCTTTCTCCATAACCTCTTTTGAAAAAAATTCTTCAATTTTAGGTTTGGGAGGTTTTGCAAATATAAGCATATTTTCGGAAATTCTATCTATCTTCTGTATCTCCTCAAAAAGCATATCAACATATTTATAATCTCTAGGGTGTTCTTTCATATACTTTGCTACTCTTTCAATACATATTTTTATAAAACTCATTGGATTTCTTATCTCGTGTGCAACAATTGAAGCCATTTCACCAACAGCAGCAAGTCTTTCACTTTTTATTAACTCCTCCTGTGCCCGCCTCAATTTTTCTGTTGCAATTCTTACCTCCTCTTCAAGAAGTTTTCTAAAATTCCTTTCAAGTTCATATTTCCTTGCATTTTTTAAAGCAAGAACAGCATGAGAGGTATAAAGCATAAGTTTTCTTATCTCTTCCTCTTTAACCTCTCCTCTTTTTTTCACAAATACCACTCCCAAAACCTCTGTTTCTGATTCAAGCGGAATAAATGCAAGTTCTGAATCTATATTCACTTTTCCTGTATTATAGGACTCCTCAACTTTTTTAACAACTCTCTCCTCAAAAACTTTATTCTCTGGAAAAGGCAAAAAACTCTCACGACCCCCTTCCTTCAAAAATATAACAACCTCATCATATCCAAACCTATCCTTTACTTCATTTATAATCATATTTAAAATTCTTTTCATTTCAATACTGCTTGCTAAAATAAAGGATATTTTCCTGAAAAATTTAAATTCTTTTAAAGTTCCTTCAAGAAGATTCTTTTCTCTAATTAACTCTTTCATCTCATCTTCTCTCTGATTGATCCTCTCTGTAAGGTTCTCTTTTTCAATCTCCATCTCTCTAATTCTCTTACATAATAAACCCTTTACATAAATCAAATAAATAATAACCAAAATGCAGATAAGAAGAAGTATATTAATCAATTCTCTCTCCTGTTTTAATATTAAAAAAATGTGCCTTCTTCATATCAAATACAATCATAATATCCTGCCCTGGTTTAATTTCAGATTTATATGTTGTTCTAACAACAATATTATGATACCCTGTGTTAAGATAGAGATAAAAATCCTTCCCAAGAATTTCCATCATTTCAAATGTGGCAATGAGTGTTGTTCCTTTTTCAGGTCTTGAGGTATACAATCTGTCATATATATGCTCTGGCCTTATACCCAGTAAAATCTCCTCATTCTCATATTTCTTGAACTTTCCATCAATTAAAAGGGATCCACTTCCCTCATCAAAATAAATCTCTCCATCTCTATTTTTAACCTTCCCTTTTAAAATATTCATCTGCGGAACACCAAAAAATTTTGCTGTGAATAGATTTTTTGGTCTATTATAAATTTCGTCAGGTCTTCCAAATTGAACAACTTCACCATCCTTTAAAACACATATTGTATCAGCCATACTCATTGCTTCACTCTGGTCATGTGTTACATATATAAATGTCTTCTTAATCCTTTTATGAAGTTCTTTTAATTCTATCCTCATACTAATCCTTAATTTTGCATCCAAATTTGATAATGGTTCATCAAATAAAAATATTTCAGCATCCTTCACAATTGCTCTTCCAAGTGCAACCCTCTGCCTCTGTCCTCCTGAAAGTGTATCTGGTTTCCGGAAAAGAAGATTCTCTATTTCAAGAATCTTTGCTACTTCTCTAACTTTTCTATCAATATAATCCTTTGAATATTTTCTTATCCTTAATGGAAATGCTATATTTTCATATACTGAAAGATGAGGATAAATTGCATACTCCTGAAAAACAATAGCAACTTTTCTCTCTCTTGGATTTTTATGAGTTATATCCTCATCTCCAAACAAAATTTTTCCAGAAGTAGGTCTTTCAAGTCCTGCTATCAATCTTAAAAAAGTGGTTTTTCCAGAACCACTTGGTCCAACAACGACAAAAAACTCACCTTCTTTTATTTTAAAATTTAAGTTTTTAACTCCATATACACCTTTAGAAAAGGACTTTGTCAATCCTTCTACAACTATATCCCTTCCCACTTTAAAATTCACACTTTAAACTAATAGAATGGGCACCTAATGTCTCCTTTAAATAAATTGGAAAATAATAACCATATTCAAAGGTGAAACTGAATTTAGGATATGGTAAAACAACTGAAATCGCCAGACCAACAGCATCCAGATTTGTTCCGATATACCCCCTTACCAGATTTGAATACAAATACTGAGAATATCCTCCGCTGAATCTACTATTTCCTTCTTCATACAGATAACCAAAAGAAATGTCTCCTTCATACACTGGAAAAACTCTGTAGGAGATATCAAAATCTATAGAACAATTCTTCCTCACACTTTCATAAATTCCAACATCTGGCCTATTTATATCTTTCAAAGAAAGGGAAACTAAAAATTTTTCTTTTCTGAAAATAAATCCTAAATCTATTGAAACCGTTTTCATTAATTTTCCTTTTGAAAACACAATATCACCCTCTTCCCTTTTACCAATTATATATTTATTTTTTAGAAATTTCAAATTAAAACCTACTGAAACCGGTAAATGAATCCTATCCCCCTTTATGCCTGCTCCAATAAGTATTTCACTTTCTTTGTAAATTCTATCAACATCAAGATAGGAAAAACCTACTCCAACTCCTAAACCTAATTTTAAACTCATACCTGATAAAACTGTATAACCTGATATATCTTCATCCATCTCTGGATAAGCCAATGAATATGTAGTTTCAATCTGTTTTGTTACAAGAGAATCAAGTCCAGCTGGATTGGAGAAAATACTTCCAGCATCATTTCTGAGATCAACAGGAATTCCAGCAAATAGAAATCTTGACGGAATTGGAAAATAATTAAATGCTGAATAAAGTTTGGAGAAAAGCAATATAACCATTAACTTCTTTAAATATCTCATCTTACAACAATTACAACACCTGTTATTCTCTTATCTAAAAGAGGATGAAAATATTGATATATGTATGCTCCTGGTTCTACCAATCTTCCCCTTTTATCCCTTCCATCCCACTTATATGGATACCCCTTTATCCTTTTTACCATTCTTCCCCTCAAATCAAAGATTTTTACTTCTGTATTAGAATCATCAAGTCCATCAAAGACAATCTCATCATTTACTCCGTCTTTTACTCCAGGAGAAATAAATTTCTGTTTTGGTTTAAGAAGATTTTTTGAAATTTTTTTCAAAAGAAAAACTCCATAAATTGAAAGATGGTCTGTCCTCACTCTTATAATATTCTTCTTACTATCCAAATCTCCACCACAAAATCTCCATTCAAAACCATCAAAAAAGAAAAGTTGACAGTTCCTCTCTTCAATATTCACATCATCAACCCTTCCGTCATCATTCACATCTTGATATGGAACTTCTAATATTATCTCTCTTTTAAAATCAATATCTGGTTGAAAAGAATAAACTGATACTGGATTTCTCCAGAGGAACTCATCATTTTCCACATTAAACTCAAAAGGAGATGTTTCCTCAATTTTTAATCTTACATCCTCATCTACTACATTCTTAGGATAAATCAACCTTAACTCTCCATCTTCTGAATTTCCATCATAAAGGATTATCTCTCCTCCAGATGAAGAAATATCGAAATATTCAATCCTATTTACTTTAACCTCAAACCAGGAACTGGAAGAGGGAAGATATGAATAGTTTATTCCATCGAAAGCCATTAACCTGTAATAAAATGTTGGAGGATTTATTATCTCCTTTTCTATTAATACATTCATACTATAAAAAGTCGTCTGAGGAGAAAACTCCTTTTTCAAAAAACCTGCTGAAGGAGATGATGAATAGTAAATTCCCACCTTTGAAAGTTGAATTTCATCTCTAAAAGTTGCTATAACTCTTGCTATTCTCGTTATCTCTGAAATCCTTTTTATTTCTTCATGATCTATTACAGGTGGAGTTGAATCCTCAACAGTAAATTGAACAAAAGCTGTAATTGTATAAGAAGATATTGTTTGAAAAGAAAGTAGAGGCAACTCAAAAAATAATAATAAAAAACATAATCTTCTCATTGATAATAAAACTCTACAAAAATTTTAGTTTTATATGTTCTTGGTGTAACTGCATTTGAAAAATCCGCACTTATATAAATATAATTTGGAGGACTTTTTGAATCTCTCTGCCATGTATTCCATAATAAACCCTCATTATTCCAAGGAGTTACATAACTTCCTCCATTTGTAAAATCTGAACTTGCTTTATCTTTAAAATACTTCCACTGATAGCCCCCATTTACCCAAGTTCCTGGCTCTCCTGTTCCAAGTTCTGAAAGTGAATGGGTTAAATATTCTATTGTCCAGCCCATTTGTAATCTCTTTGTTGTAGTCGATGTATCAACAAGACCTGCTGGATCCTCTGTTCCTGTATATCTTGGGTCTGCTGAGGGACTCTCATTGTCTGTGTAAATCTGTATTCCCCAGGAAATATCCGAAGGTTCTACTTCAATTTCTATATACTGATCAGCAACAACCCATCCTGTTGGAAGCCCTATTAAATTTACCCTGGTAAAAGTGAACGATGAAACTTCAACATCATCTGAAATCCTTTTTATTTTTAAATTAAAACTTCCGGTATCAATATTAACCGCCCATCTCACCATATCAATATAAAATGTTGCTGGTGTTGTAAGGACTGTAATTTTAAATGGAGATTTCACTGATGTTGTAATATCTACTGCAAAATCATCTAATGGAATGGAAAAAAGTCTCCAAGTATTAACATAAGAATCATTCCAGCCATAATCACTCAAATATTTTGTCACTGTTTCACCATTCCATCTTTCTATCTCAACCTTTATATTCCCTGTTGAAGAGTAAATCCAGAATCTCAAATCTCCATTTTGATATTCTGAAAAGTCCTGCTCTGTATTGTAAAAAACTCCCCATCCAGCATAACTTCCAGAGGTCGCTGTGGTCTTAAAACATTTAAACCCTTCTGGAACAGATTCCAGATCCTGCGAACTTCCATCATAATCCGCACCCCCATCATTCCATGTGTAGATATTATCCCCTGATATCCCCTCATCATTGTAGATTGTTAAAATCTCTGGATAAAGAAAAAACAAAAAAAGAAAAAGAATAATCATTTCAAAACCACTATTTTCTTCCTTATTTTTTTATCTCCCCAAAACTCAAGTTCCAATATAACCTCATATTTTCCATCTTTTAAACCCAAATTTCCCAGTTTAACATATCCGCTACTACCAGGAAAAATATGTCTTTCTTCTTTAAATCTTTTTTCAAATAGAAAACTTTTTTTCTTAAAAATTAAAAAATTTCTCTCTCTATTCATTTTTATCCTTCCTCTTGGTCTAAAATAAACATTTCCTTTATTAAAAATCTCAACAAGAAGATATTCATTTTCCCTCTTAAGTCCCCTAACCTCAAAATCAAAGGAATAGTTATCCTTTATTATAATATAAACAGGAACACTTATGGTGATATTAACGGAAGTTGGAGAATCAATTTGATTGAATGAAAGCATTCCATTTAAGAACCCACTAGCATTCTTAGGAACAATAACCTCACATATAACCCTTTTTCCCTCTCCTTTCTTTAAATAAAACTCTTTTGGACTAAAACTCAACCATGAATCAATCTCTATTCCTTTATTCTCCGGTAAAACAAACCAGTATTTAGAATTAACCCTTACTTTCATCATTTCTAATTTATCATTTTTGACGGTGAAATAAATGGTGTTTCTTTCTCCTGTGGAAAGAAGTAACTCATACTTTGCTGGAGTAACAGACATTGCAAGAAGTGAATATAAGAATAAACTAGAAAATATCCACATTTTATCTACCTTTCCTTTTTAAAACTCTTTCTTATATAAACTAACTTCTTACTGTATAAATGCCTCTATTCGAATTGTGGAAGTTTTGTATGTCCTCGGAGTTACAGCATTCGTGAAATTACATTCCATGTATATTGCATCTGGAGAGGTTCCTCCTCCATAATTTGAAGAACCCTGATTATAATGAATCCCATCTGCTTTCTTCACTGTAGAGTAATCTTGAGTATCAGCATTGATCCAGAAATCAGAATCACTTTTGTCTTTAAAATAAAACCAGCTACTATCACTATCCGGATCAGCAGCACTAACTGTTGTTGTATCCTCTGTAATTTTCCATCCTATAGGCAATTTTTTTGTTGTATCCGAGGTATCAACAAGTCCTCCTCCACTATCTGACCCTGTATACTGCGGATTTGCATCTGCTGACTTGTTGTCAGTGTAAATCCTTATTCCACCTGATGCAGCTGTAATTGTTGAATGAAGAAGGATGTAACTATCTGCCACTTCCCATCCAGTTGGAAGTGTAATTCCTGACCAGTAAATTTGAGTTGTAGTTGAATGTGTCAAAACATTCTTAATCTCAATACTCATCTGAACAATACCTTCCCCTGTAAGCTCGGCAGTAGCTGTAACTGTTGAAATTCCCTGAGATGTGAAAGAAAAAAGAACCCCGAAGGAAGCAAAGCAGACAATTGCTCCGAGAAGAATCCTCTTCATAAACACCTCCTTTTCCTCGGGGCAGCCCGGCTATCCTGACAGAATATCAGGATCCGTGGCTTTGCGTCCTCCGGTCACCCGGAGTTTGCCTTTTTCCCACTACTTCTTTAATATTATCACCTCAACTCTTCTATTAAGTGCTCTTCCATGTCTTGTCTTATTTGATGCTATTGGTTTTTTCTCACCATAACCTACTACCTTTATTCTTTCGCTACTTATTCCCTTTTTTACAAGATAATTCCTGACCTCTTTAGCCCTTTTAATTGAAAGTTTTAAATTATAACCTTCTGAACCCACACTATCAGTATGTCCTTCTATTAAAATTTTATTCTCTGGATACTCCTTTAAAAGTTCAACAAGTTCATCAAGAATAGGATAAACTTCCTTCTTTAACTTATATTTTCCTATTCCGAAAAGAATGTCTGATTTCAATCTCACCCTTAAACCCTTTTCGCTTTCCACTATCTTTATCTTTTTATACTCCTTTTTCTCTTTCTTTTTTACCACCACCTTTGACTGAACCTCTGAAACATTTCCTGCTTCATCTTTTGCTTTAAAAATAAATGTATATTCTCCAGATGGAACATACTTTTTATATATATCATCCTTTCCATCCCAGATAATCTTTTTTGGGGGATCTGAAGATCCCTGCCAAATTTTAATTTCATTCCTTTCCTGATTTAAAATCTTTAAACTCCACTCTTTAACAACTCTATTATCCTTTGCTTCCAAGAAGATATCAAGATTTTTTCCAAGATTTAACTCATTTGATGAAAGTTTGATACTAAGTTTTGGAGGGACATCATCACCAAGGGTCTTTAAAGCATATATTCTCCCACCTCTATATGCAATTCCATCAAGATAAATCGTACATCCCTTTGGATTATCCTCCTTCTTAAGAATTACACAGAACCCCCCTGCGATATATCTTAAATTCATCTTTGAAATATCAATTGTAAATCTCTTCCATTTTTTACTAAGGCGAAGTGGCCCAATCTGCATGGTATCACTGTCAGGATACCTTCCTGTTAAACCTCCTATTTTTATAAGAGAAATCTTTTCACCGCCCTTCTTACCCTTTGCATAAAAGATTATTTCTGTTGCTCCAGTAAGATTATACCCTTCTCTTATATTTCCCCAATTGTTTGGCGGATGAAGGAAATAAATACCCGCCCATCCTTTTTCACCCTTTGGTTCATATTTAATTTTCAAACTGCCTCTTGAACATTTTAAAGGCGAACGAATTTTATAATCATGTGTAAGGTAGAAATCATTTACATCTCCCATAAAGCCTGAGGGAGAGAACCTGTTTATTTCATCTTTACATGATGAGTATACGTAAAAATAATCAATTGCCTTTAAATACAATATCAGAAAGATGAATATCATTTAATGTATACTATCTCATCAAGATATATCGTGCATCCTTCAGGATTATCCTGTGAAGAGGTCACCCAGCAGAAACCACCTGAAATATAAGAAAGGTCAAGTCCTGTAAGGTCTATCTCATACTTTCTCCATTTCTTACTCAATACAATCGGACCTGTAGTTGCCATATCTGTATCACTGTATTCACCCTGTATTCCTCCCATTTTAAATTCAGCAACCTCTCCCCCTTTTTCTCCTCTCGCATAAAAAACAAGTTTTTTTGATCCTGTCAAATCATATCCTCCTTTAACAGTCCCCCAGTTATTTGCTGGATTCTGCCAGTAAATTCCTGCCCATCCTGCTCCTTGGGATTTCTTTGCAGTATAGACAATTTTAATACATGTTTTTCCTGAATAAGGATTCTCCCGGCAATTCTCATTCAACTTTATATCTCCATAATCTCCCATCCAACCGCTTGGAATGTAATGGTTACCACGATATGTTCTATCTTTGTAAACATAAAAAGGAAACTGAACAGCATACCCTTTATATCCTGACTCCTGCTGGGCTGAACTCATCTGTTGAGCTTCTGGAACAAACTCCTCCTTCACAACCTCTTTTTTAGCTAAACATCCAGCAAGAAAAACCATACATACAGCAGTCAGAATTTTCTCCTTCATCTTCATCACCTCCTCGTTAAATTCCTATCAGTAAAATTATAAAAAGTTTTCTTCAGATATGTAAATGTATTCAATTGCTTATTTTTTGTATTATCTTGCATCTTCACTAAATAACCTAAAATCCATTTTCCCTTTCCTCTTAACTTTATATAAAACATGGTCTGCTCTCTCAAAAAGCTTCTCAACTGTATCCCCATCAAATGGAAAAACCACTCCTCCTATACTGGCTGAAATACTTACTTTCAAATTACCTATCCTTATCTCTTTACATAAAACCTTTCTTATCCTTTCTTTCATGAAATTGCTTTTTCCAATATTCACTCTCGGTAAAAGCACTAAAAACTCATCTCCGCCATATCTACAAATGACATCACTTTTTCTCATATTTTTCTGCAACTCTTCTGAAAAAAACTTTAAAACTTTATCCCCTGTACTGTGTCCAAAACTGTCATTTATCTTCTTAAAATTATCCAGATCAATCATAACCATACTGAAACAGAGATTGTTTCTTCTTGACCTTTCTATTTCCTCTTTAACTCTCTCTTTAAAATACCTTATGTTATAAAGCCCTGTTAATCCATCCTTTAAGGATAATCTCTCTATCTCTTCGAAAAGAGTGGCTTTTTCAATGGCAAAATTAATGTGATTCAAAAATGACTTCAGGAAATTAATAGTTCCTTCATCTATTCTCTCCTGAGAGTATATATTACTCACTTCTAATATGCCAAAAATTTCACCTTTACTCTTAAGTGATAAGTATAATGAACATCCTTCATCATAAATCTTAAATTCACTTCCCGACTTAACATACTCTGAAAGCCTGTTCTCCTCTTCATCAAGAAAAATTTTTAAATGGGAAATATCCTGAATCTCCCTCTTCCAGTTAATACCTATAAAACCGAAAATACTCCTTTCCTCCTTATCTATGAAATATGCTCTTATGAAATCAAATCTGAAACTTTCTTCAAGTTCATATATTATCTCTCTTAAAATTCCTCTTAAATACTTTTCCTTAGTAAGAATTGTTGAAAGCTTCATAAAACTACCAAGCATTCTACTTCTTACCTGTGCTTCTTCCCACAAAAATAGCTTATTCATATAACTCGCTATAATATATGCAAGCACTTCTATCTCTGATAATTTTGAAAAGATACCCTTCCTCCTCTTCCTGTCATCTACAAATCTTAAACAGCCTATAACTTCCCCATCACCAAGAGGAAAGTAAAGATAAAAGCTATCTTTATAACTCTTGATAAAATACTTTTTTTCTCTCCTTTTCAGTTTTAATAACTGCCTGTTAACTCCTTCTCTCAAATCTATCTCCTCTTCTCCTTCGACAAATTTCCCTAAATGAATTATTTTCTTCATCCTCCAGACATTCCTTTCTTCAGGGGATGAAAGAAAAATTCCAACAGTCCTACTTCCAGATACTCTCTGTAGAAATTCAAGAGATACTTCTGTAAGTCTCTCAAGAGAATAAAAATTTCTCTCAAGTTCTTTCAAAAATTTAGAAATTACTTCTTCTACCATCTTTCTATAAAATCTATCTCCTCTATAAGCTGAATTACCTTCTTTCTGAGTATTTCCTCATTATATTTTCTTTCAAGCATTAACCTAAAAATAGAAGTGGTAAAATATGAAACCATCTTTTCAATTGTCCCAAGAAGCGGGACGCAACTTAAGGTCTTTCCCTTTTTTGAAGATTCCAAAAATACCTTCTTTATCTCTCCTTCATTTTCAGTAAAGAACTTCTCAAAACAATCAACTCTGGCAGGTAGCATGCTAAGAGAAGAAACACATCTAAGCTGAGACTCTGGAGAGATAAGGAATTTTATAAATTCAAGAGATGAGGAAACATCTTTTGCAGTATATGGAACTACAAGATTTATTCCTCCTATATATGTAACTGGTGTTTTTCCATTAGTTGAAGGGAGAAAAGAAACTCCAAAATTTTTAGCAACATTCTCTCTGTATTCAGAGTGTTTTTTATTGAATATACTCTTTTTAGGATAGGTACCAGAAACTTGAAATGCATAATCTCCTGTAAAAAAATTTCCTGGAGGCGCCACTTTCAGCTTCAAACGATAGGGAATATAATAGTCTCTGACAAGGGCAAAATAAAACCTCATTCCCTCATACACCTTTTCTGAGAAAAATCTTATTTTGTTCCCCACCCTTCTATAAAAATTACCTGCTATATAAAGCCAGGGAAATAAATCGTGGATTAAAATCTCCTCTTTCTGTCCAGAAATAGCAAATGGATAAATATCCTTAATCTCTTTTTTTATCTTCTCACAGGATTTGACAAACCCATCTATTGTTTTAATTTCAGACTCATCAACATTAATCTTTTGAAGAATATCTTTTCTATAATATAAAACCCTTATGTCTGAAATCCATGGGACCGAATATTTAAGCACTATTTTATTCTTAACAAGCTTTGGCAAAAAAACCTTCTCAGAAAAAAACGAGGTAAATTTGGAAATATCAATAAGTAATTCAAAATACAAAGCTGTTCCAAGCCATGTATTTCCTATAGCAATTATATCTGGAGAGGGGATTGTTTTTCTTCTTTTCATTATATCAACCAACATACTCCACAGTTTGGTCCAAGAAAGTATGTGAACCTCTACACTTATATCAGGCTTTTTTCTTCTAAAAATCTTTATTTCTTCTTCTATTACATCCTTTGTATAAAAGCCGGCAATTGAAGGAAGAAGGAAAGTTATTTTTCGCCTTTTCAATTTCTCCGCTCCCTGTTAAAATATTATATTAATTTTCAAAATCTGTAAAGTCAATGTAAATTTTTGTTCTGTTTATGTATAAAATTGTTATTTTATAAGAACGAATTTACCTTTCTGTCCAGCTGGATAAACAACAAAAAAGTAAACTCCTGATGCGGCAGGCTTTCCATAATAATTTTCTCCATACCAGTTTGCCTGCTGGTTAATAACCGAAATCTCATCAATGAACTCTCCACTGATAGCAAAGATTCTTATCTTTTCGGAATTAACTGGTAGATTTCCAAAACTCAACTTCTGTCCTCTTCCCGGGTAAAAAGGGTTGGGAAAAACATAAACTTTTTCAGAACTTAACACATATTTACTCCATAAATTTTGAAGAGTAAAATATGCTTCTCTAGAACTACAATTGTATGGAGGTAAGAGTATCTTCCTTATTCCCCACCACTCCTCATTCATGCTTGGATCAGAATAATAAACATTAGTCCAATCGCTAGATGTATCATGAGATGACGGGCTTCCTGAATTACTTTTCCACCACTCATCCACCCACTCAAACAGACAGCCTCCTATAACTGCTCCAGACTCTGTAAAAAGATTCTCCTCTATTTCCTTCCACTGTGCTTGAATATAATTGGCCTGCAAATCCTCATCTTCAGAACCAACTTTCCCATTCCAAGCATCACAGCCAAACTCAGTTATTAAAAATGGCTTTGAAGAAAGAACAGTAAACGACGAAAATCTACTCTGGAATGAATCTCCAAGATATAGATTAACTCCCCATATATCAAGTGAAGGAAGGGATGAATCATCAGAACCCAACTCTGTTCTTCCAATCGTCCATATATCACTGTTTACTGTCATCACCGGATGGTCAGGGTCAATGGATTTAGTTAAAGATGAAACCTCTTCAACAAGTGAATACCAACTTTTCCATTTCTCCTCATCCGTTCCACTTCCGCCAGGCCAGACTTCATTTCCAAAACACCATCCAAAAACTGCTGGATGATTTTTCCATTTTTCTACCATATTTATGAAATCATTTTTCAAACTATCCCTTATAGTTGGAGAGGAAAAATCCTGTCCCGGATTTACCCAATATCCCATAATTATATATATTCCATAGTTATAAAAATCATCAAGAACCTTCTCCAACCGCACCTCTTCATCTGAAGAGGTTGCCTTCATGTCGTATGTTCTTATCACATTACAACCAAGAGATTTTAAAAGGGGTAAATCATCAAGATAATAATCGTCATTCCACCATTCATAACCCAGAGAAACATCCTCACCAACAGGAGTTGGTGAATAACATATCCCTCTTACAATAAAAGTTTTTCCACCAAGATACACTCCTCTATTTTTTACTAAGAAACTTTCAGAGGAGAGAAGTAATAAAAACAAAATTGCAAACACTCTTTATTATTCCCATCTTACATAATCCCAGTAAAAAGTTAAAGAAGAAGTTATATTTTCTGCTGTAATCTCAAATGGAAGCTTAATTGAACTGAAATCCACCCCTGTAAAATCTGTAAGGGGTATCGTTATTTCCTGCCAGTTTGTGCTTGTGCTGTCAAATCCATAGGAAGAGGAAAGATACAATGTTGACTTTGAACCCGAACCATACTCTATCTCCACCTTAATCTGTTCAGAACCAGAAAGCTGTCTAGTAAGTTTTATATAAAATTTAAGTGAGTTCCCTGAAGAATAAGCAGATAAGTCAACAGCTGAAGCATTTCCGCTAACTTTATTAAGAACTATACCACCCCCAAACCAAGTAGAGGAATTCGAAGAAAAACTCTGATAACTGGAAGAATCCCCTGATGGACCATTTCCATCTGTTATCTCTTGAGCAGATATGTCATTATTTTCTGCCCAAGTAAAAATGTCAGGAGTTCCAAAATCAGAATTTAATCCAGAATCACTATAAAAAACAACACTACCTCCTCCAGTTCCTCCTCCACCTGTACCGGCTTTAACAGTAAGCGGTATTTCCGAATAAACATCCTCTTCAGTAGCTCTTATCACACCACTTCCAGCAGAATTTCCAGCAGTAAATATGACCTTTTTTCCCTTATCAGGTGTAAAGGTTCCAAGATTGTTTGTAACAGACCACACAGGATCAATATCAACATTATCACTTTTTGCACTTTTTCCTGTTGCTGTAAGTTCTATACTTGTTCCGGTAGAAATGGAAACTGATGATGGAGAAATTATTATCTCAAGAGTATTCTCAAGAAGTTTATTCTTTTTACTACAGGAGGAAACCAAAAAAATCAAAACACAATAAACCAAATACCTCATACTCCCTCCTTAAAATCTGATATAGAAATTCAATCTATCTGGAGTAAATACAATAAAATAATCTCTCTCTTCTTCATAAAAATAAGAAAATTTTTTCTTGGCATTTCTGTAAGCATCATAAACATTATAACCCCATACAATAATTGCTGTGTATAAAAAAAAGTTTCCTGTATTAAAATAGGATTTATATTCATCATAAAGTGGATCATTTTTTAAACCTCTCTTTTCATACTCCTCATACTTCTTATCCGCCTGTTGATGAAAATAATATGAAAGAGTCAAAAATGTTGCTGTCATACCACCGAAGAGATATCCCTTCTTTTTTTCACCATTTGCAAACTGTCCCCATCCAGGAAGAATAAAAGATTTAAGAGCAGAACCTCCAGGAGTTTCCCTACCTAATTTCAGAGATAAATTTCCAGAGAAAAGGAGAGAACCTGTCAAAATAAAAGTTAAAACAATTGAAAACCTTTTCATGACAACCTCCTACCAATCACAGTATGGTGTGCCCTGTAAATCATATGCTCCAGGATTTGAACTCCAGTTATCCCTGCAATGAAGATAAACTTTTCCTGTATCAGGACAATAACTCCAACCAACCTCTCCCTTTAAAGTTCCCGCATCATCAACAAAACCAACCCAGCATCCCCAGCCTGTTTCCTGATCAGGAGGATAGCTTCTTACAAGACAGTTCTCACCCCACCTTCCAGTTCCTCCATTTTCTTTAATCTCCTCACACCAGTGTCTTCCAGGAGGAATTGCATCAATATATTTATCCACAAGAACACTCGCAAGATCAACATGTCCATAAATACTGTCTCCGTTATCAGGATCTCGTGGTTGGGGCCACCTTCCTTCATTATCTCCATAGTAAATCGTTACCGCACTTCTTAAAATTCCAAGATTCCCTTTTGTTCTTGCTTCCCATGACTTTCTTATTAAATCAGCATATCGGGGAATAGACACCATTGCAAGTATTCCAATTATTGCAACAACAAGCATAAGTTCTATTAAAGTAAACCCTTTAATCTTTAACATTTACTCTCCAGAATCTCTCCCTTACCTCTTTATCCATTAGAATTGTTGTTTGTAAATAGTAAATACCAGGTGAAACATAACCACCCCTTCCATCATAACCATCCCACTCAATTGTATACTCTCCTTTCTCAAAATAACCATCCTCCATCTCCCTCACAAATTTTTTCTCCTCATCCAGCAGTAGAATTGTTACCTTTGCTTTTTTTGGTAATTTATATCTTATGGTTATACTTCCTCTGCCTAATTTGAATGAGTCCGGATAAAGATAAAAACTGAAACCAGCAGAAATCCTCCTTTTTTTAAAATAGTATGAAATGGGTTTTGATCCAAAAAGAAAGGAAATAAAAAGAAAACCCCCCATTACCATTCCATAGGTTCCGAACTTTTTATTACCTTTAACTCTACCCACAAAACCAAAAATTACTCCTAAAATAGAAAATAAAAATGTTGAAAAGAAAACCCCAGTTAAAATAGAAAAATATGAAATATAAGAAAATAAGTTGGGTTTCTCTTTTACCTTCATTCCCTCCACTTTTTCAATTTCTATACCTTCCCTAGATAGAATTCCGTTTATTATTCTTATACTTTCCACTCCTTCCTCATTTAAAAGAAGTTCTTTAACTTTTGAAAGTGCTGAATCAAAATCAGAAGAAAGGTAGCACTTCCATGCTTCATTAATTAATTCTGTTACATTATCTCTCCTTTCTTCTTCATAAGGAACTTTTTGTTCTTCCCAGATAACCGACCTGTAGAAAAACTCTAATTCTTCTTTTTCAACAAAACTTTTTAGAAAATGTAAAATTTCAAGAGCTCGTCTTGGATTGCCATCTTTAATAGCTTTTTTTATTTCATTTATTTTAATACTTTTCACCTCTTTAAGAATCTCCTCTATTTTCCCTTTCCACGGACCACTTATACTTTTTAATGGAGGAACTCTACTAACCTTTCCCTTTTCAAATATATCCTTAAATCTTAAAATATATTCTACTCTCTTTAAAACCAATTCCCTATCAACAGGCTTATTAAAGTAAGCAAATGCACCCATCTTTGAAAGTGTATAGCCTGCAATTTTCTTATCAACCCATGTGATGACAATCACCGGAATTGTAATCCCAATTTTTTCAAGTTCATTTAAAAAGGTAAACCCATCTCCATCAGGTAATCTGAGTTCCAAAATAATGACATCAGGTTTTCTTTTTTTTATTTCTTCTATAGCCTCTTTTCCTCTGTAAAACACCAGAGTATCATATCCTTTACTTCTCAGGAATTCTCCTAAATCTTTTCCTTCCTGATCAACAATGAAAATCCTTGGCACTATCTTTCAAATCTCAGGGAGTCAATAAAAACCTCCCCACCACTCCCTTTTTCTGTTGCCTCAAAGATTATCCCCACATAAATATTGAAATCCTTTAAAGAAGAAGATGAAATAGGAAGTGAAAATTCCTTCCACGAATATGAAATGTCGCTGGAATCCAGTTCAATGTAATCTGCAACTTCTGATGATCCGGCTTTCTTAGGTCCTTCGATTTTCAAAACAGTATTTTGAGAAAGATAACCCTTAACTTTAAACTTCAACTTAGAATAACCAATACCAGAAAAATCCATTGAAACCTCTTCAGCCTCTTCCCAGCTATGGCCAACTATCAATCCAAAACCACACCAGTTATGCTGATAACTTTCTGAATTGTAATCAAACACTTCTCCACCATTCCAGTAATATCTTATAACCTTATTTCCATCATCTGAATAAAAGAAATCAAGTTCCTGATTATCAGGAGAAGCATAAAACATCATTCCGCCACCTGTTTTTAATTCATCCTCATATATCATAAATACTCCACTATAGTCTCCTTTATAAAACAGTGGATCATTTGCTGGATCCTTTAACCTCTCCTCTATATTCTTCCCACAAGAAGACAGAATTAATAAAGCAAAAAACAAATATTTCATTTCTACTCCTCAAATTTAAGATTTAACCCAAACCTGTAATTAAGATAGAATCTAAACTCTTTATACGAACCAATCTCCGGAGGAACCACAAAATCCTCCTCTTTCACTCTAATATACTTAATACCAAAATTCAAATCGGGCTTTAATCTATAATTTAAACCAAAACTATAAATTTTATCTATCTTCTCTCCAAAAACCATATGCCACTCCTCCGGTCCCCATGGGTCAATAGCATATCTCATATTAAACCCAATCCTTCCCCTTATGATTTTAAGAATAAAATCATAATAGTTAATGAGAGGAACAAGCCCATTCTTCTCCTGAGAATAGTTATCATAAGCATAACTTCCAAGAGCAAGCGAATCTCCAAGGGAAATAAAGGAAAGAATCCTGCACCTGTGAAGTCTTAGTCTTGTAATTATTTTAAATTGATGAAAAAAATTCTTTTGTTCCCATGGTCCAGTTAATCCATAAGGCTCCCACACTATATCACCATTTTCATCCCAGTAATAAAACCTGTCCATTCCTGACATATATTTGAATAGTTTATATTCAAGTGCAAAACTAAGTTTTGCATCTTCATCAGGATTAAGATTCCATTCTTCAAGAACATTCGGTTCATATCTGAAAAACCAGGTTGAAGGTGTTGGGTCGTAAAGAAGGTTCAATTTAAATATATTAGCCTCTCTATTATTCCAATCATCATAGTACCACGAAACCCAGAAAGGACTATCCGCTCCTCTTGGATTAGAATAAATAGGTCCTGGTGAATCCTCTGTTCCTTCGTAAATCAATGGAAGTGGCCCAATAAGAGGTTTCTGAAATATAGCCATCCCACTTAAAGTCAAACTTTTACTTATTGGTCTATATCCACTTATCTCTATTGCTTCCTTATTTCCAGCAACTAAACCAAGATATGAATAGTTCAGTTTTATTTCATTCACAATAAAATATGGGTTGTATATGAATCCTGCCTTTACTCCAAATGCATCTTTGGTAGTGATTTCATCCTCTTCCAAAACTCCGCTCTCATAATACTGATATCTCTCATTTAAACGGAATGGCCTATACATTATTCCTAAATAACCTTTAAGTTGTGAAGAAAAACTATATGAGAAACTCATCTGGTAGGAATTCATCCTTTCATCAGAATCCCAGAATTTCACATAATCAGGAACATCTGAACGGGCAAATAGGTTCAGATTCAAAGTGCCAAAATCAAGATTGTACCTGCAGTAAATTCCATCTCTATATCCCCAGATGACCTCTGGTCCATATACAAGTTGAAAATCACTGTATCTCGTCCTATAACTTATTTCGTATCCTTCCGGAGGAGTCCTTCCTGAAACTCTCAGATATCTTTCTGTCTCATACTGTTCGGGAAAAAAATTGAAAAGGTCACCTTTATATCTCCAAGAGGCATGAGGAACTCCTTTAAAGTATCTGAGATTCAACACATTTGTAATATACTTTATTTCGGTTGCTTCAACTCTGTAATCTTTACCTTCAAATTCAAGACGATGACTGTCATTTACTGGAAGCCAAAACCTGTCAGCATACTCTGGAACAAAACTGATTTTTGAACTTACAAAAAACCTATCAAAAGGGGAAAATGATAAATTGGTTTTAATATTATAACCTGAACTTGAAGAAAATTCGTTTTTTTCCCCAGGAGAATAAATATAATTCTTATTTATACCTGAATCAACAACCTTAAAATTATCATCAACTTTGTGATAAATTGTTTCATAGTTTAAATAAAAATTAATATCAAAACTTCTTTCAGCAAAAAGCAAGGAGAGATTCAAGAGAAGAATTCCTGCAATCCTTTTCATACTTTTATAGTAAACCTTTTTAGTAAAAAAATCAATGTCTATTTTTGCCATTTTTTTGTCTTAATTTGCTTCTAAAAAACCCTAAAAGTATATTGTGTTTTGAAAATTCACTTGTACTCCAGGACTTAACTATTCTTCTTTTAAATCTTTTCCAGTAAAAAATGTATCTTTCATATCCTTCAGGTGCATCACCTCCCCTTTCAAGCCAAAATGGATTTTCATTGTATTCATAAATTGCAGATGGAAAAACAGGAGTTGCCACTTTCTTATAACACCAATAACTCCACCCAATTCCTTCTTTTGCAGAGAAATCAATTATTTCATCAAGCCACTCACCCTCTCCTCTTGAAAACCTGTTCCCCCATACATTTATTCCAAACTCTCCAATATGGATTGGATAACCATGTAAATCCCTTAATCTGAGATAATTTGACAAAATGGTTCTTAACTTTTTCCTATTCCATATCTCTCCATCAATTTTCCCTGGAAATTTAAGGTCTCTTTTAATATTAAAGACAAAATTCATTGGCTGATAAAAATGAACTCCAAGGATTATCCTTTTATTCTTTTTCAGAAACTTTAAAAATTTAAAATCTGTTGCCCAGTAATTTCCTTCAACAATTATGTAATGTCCATCCCCAATATTTCTTATCTCATCAATAACCTTGTTATATACATCTGCAAGTAGTCTATCATTTTCAACTGCAGGTTCATTTATCACATCATAGGCAACTATCTGTTTCTCGCCTTTATATCTTTTTGCGATTTTTTTCCATAAAACTATAAATCTTTCCATATTTCTCTTCTTTTTCCAAAAAAGTGGCTTTTCCTTTCCATCTGAATGCCAATTACCATTTTGACTTTCCGGTAGTGCATGCATGTCAAGAATAACTCCTAACCCGTTCTTTTTCGCCCACTTAATTGCCGTATCAATCCATCTCCATTCTTCCTTTTCAATAATTTTGTAATGAAAGGGTATTCTTATTGAATTAAACCCTATATTTTTTATATTCTTAAAATCATCCTCTCTAATGAACTTCCTCTTAAACAAATATGAAAATTTCTGTGTTTCTTCTTTTCCATTAACTTCTGAAAATTCCTTTAGAAACTCTTTCTCAGGAATGTTTCTTCCTCCCATTATATATCCTTCCCACATTAACCAACCTCCAATATTTATACCTTTCCAG
This sequence comes from Caldisericota bacterium, assembly GCA_003650255.1. GTDB lineage: Bacteria > CG03 > CG03 > B21-G15 > B21-G15 > B21-G15. The sequence continues at coordinate 7,393 of QMOP01000001.1, read as the reverse complement.
TCTAATCTCTCCATAATTCCTTATACATGAAAAATGATCTTCTTAATTGTCTCATAAATGGTGAATGACTTCCATCACCCTGAGAAGTAACACCCAGCCATTCTTCATAAAACCATCCATCAGGAAAAGGACCGGAGAAATTTGGTATTGTGTCATGCTTTGCTGGATCAAATCTTGGTGGAGGTCCACCTTTCCACCATTCATCAACCCACTCAAACTGCACTCCACCAATAGCATTTCCAACACCATAACCTGCTGAATTATAGTATATATCAAGCCATGCTTCTCTTAAATATTCTGCCTGTTTCTCCTCTGCTTCCTCATCTGAAAAACCCCTACCATAAGCAGGACAGCCATACTCTGTTATAAGAACAGGTTTATCTGTTAATCTTTTAATATTCTTCCAAAAACTGTAACCAAAACCATATGGTCCTCTATAAGCATTAACACCTATTACATCAATATCCTTACAGTATTTAGCAATATAATCAAGATACAAAAGGTCTCCATTACATATAGCAACAGGTCTTTTATGTGGGTCAATTGACTTTATAAATTTTGCAACCTCATTTACAAACTTATAATACGCCTCGGGTTGTTCCTTTGCCCTACATCCAAGTCCTGGTGTTGTCTCATCACCCACAACTCCATAATTGTTCTCATTTCCAAGAATCCACATTATAACATACGGTTCATCCTTATACTTTTCAACCATCTCCCTTACACTCTCCAGCATATTTTTCTTATGAATCTCGTTCGTATAATCTGTACCCTCATACCAGCCTGCTCCTGAGCCAATAGCATACATTCCGAGAAAATCACCCATCAAAACTCCTATACCATAATTCTCATATAAATCTCTCAAGAGTTCCTTACTATATCCATGATGATAAAGTCGAATAGCATTCACTCCCATTTCCTTCATCAGTTCAAAATCAGAAGTTATTTTTTCATCCTTATCTCTTCTGTTATTTTTGTTTCTGTCAACCCAAACTTCGTAAACATCAAGTTTCCCATTCCTATCTGTATCTAAGAAAAACCAGTCATGATAGGTATTCCATGTTCCAGTATCAGGAGACTTCCCAACAGGAGCAGGAGAGTACGCAACTGCCTTTATTAAAATTGGCTGATCGTGAAAAATGAGCTGCCAGTCTCCACTTTCATATTGAATAAGCTGTGTTATATCACCCCCTATTCTTCTCAAAACTCCTATACTTTCTAAATTTCTTTTATTCATTCTCTCAGATCTTTCTTCTTTAACAAGTTTTCCTGGATTAACAATGTATACATCATCTCTTGTTGTATCATTAAAACAATTTTCTATTCTTATATAGGCATCCTTTAGACGCACACCTAACTCTGGGTATTTCATCGTTAAATAATATATCCTGTCAATTGCAACAACTCCTGGGTACCACGGAGTATGCCAGTATGTAAAGGCAACTGTCTTTGGAAAGTGAATAACTATTGCATAATAAGCTTTAATTGCCTGCAAAAGCAACCTATAATTAATCTTTCTGTCTGAAGTTGCTGCCCTCTGAAGAATATCACCTATATAAAAAAGTCTAACCCCTATTGGTTCAGGAGCAGTAGCCCACTTAAAAAATGCTCTTTTATAATTTCTGTCATTAACAAACTTCCAGTGTGAACCATCAAGTTCGCCACTTCTTTTCATCTGAAGATATTCCGGGTCGGAAAGAACAGAATTGTTTGGAAATATACCCTCTCCAGCAGCTTTTGCAAGTCCTTTTCTGTCAGTAATAACATATCTGTAATTCCTTGTATTTGTTCCAACAAACTTTCCATATTTTGAATAATCAATAATCTCATCTCCCCATTCAAGCAGATCAAAACCTCTTAAATTTAAAAAAATACCCACAATAATTAAAATTGTAAACATTTGATCCTCCTTTAACCTTTTAATGCTCCTGCAATTATTCCAGAAACAATGTATCTGTGCATAAAGAAGTAAACAATAAGAACAGGAATTGTTGTAATTGTAAGGCCTGCCATAAGAAGTGGATATTGAGTAAGATGTGAACCATAAAAAACCATAAGACCCCTCTGTAATGGCATCAATGACTTATCTGAGAATACAAGCATAGCCAAAAGATACTCATTCCATACAGCTAGGGTATTAAAAATGGCAATTACTCCAAGAGTGGGTCTGCTGAGGGGAAAAACAATCTTCCAGTAAATCTGAAATTTATTACATCCATCAACTTTTGCTGCCTCCTCAAGCTCTTTCGGAATTTTGTCCATAAATGTTTTAAAAAGAAATATACTCAAAGGCAGTCCAGCATTAATCTGGCAGAGTATATATCCAATTCTCGTATTTATAAGGTGGAGCTTATTTAAAAGAACATAAAGAGCAATAAATATTCCTGGAATAGGGATCATCATTGTTGATATAAGCATAATATAAAATACACTTCTCAGTGGAAACCTTAATCTGGAAAATGCATACGCTGCCATGGAAGAAAGAAAAATTATAGCAAGAACAACTGTTGCAGTATAAAAAACACTGTTTAAAAAATAAATACCGAAATTTGCTTCTTTTATTGCAATAAGATAATTTTTAAAGTGAGGAGATTTGGGTATTAAAGAGAAATCCTTAAAAACTGTCTCCTGAGTTTTTAAACTCGATGAAACCATCCATACAAGTGGAAAAATGCAAGCAATGGTAACAAGAATACATATTAAATGTGATACAAGAATAACTTTAACCTTTTCAAATCTTGCCTTTAGTAAAATCTTACTCATTTCTCATCATAGCCGATATCCTTAACTGTATCAGGGAAACAGCAAGAAGAACAACTCCAAAAATTAAACCCTCAGCACACGCATAGCCAAATCTTGAAGAACCTAACATTGATGAAAGAATTCTGGTTATCGGCACTTCTGTTGCATACCCTGGACCACCCCCTGTTGTTGCAACTATTATATCGTATATCTGCATTGTTCCTAAAATTGTCAAAATTGAGACGAGAAAAAAAACAGGTCTCATCATAGGAACAACAACATGTAAAAATGTCTTCCAGGGAGTTGCACCATCAATCTGAGCAGCCTCGTAAAGATTCCTTGGTATTGTTTGAAGTCCTGCAAGGAATATAATAAAACCCCAACCAAACCCTTTCCACATATGAACAACAGCAACAGAAAACAAAGCAAGCTTTGGATCGCTCAACCAGGCTCTCTTTAACCCTCCCAAACCTATAACTTCAAGAAAGTGATTCAAAAAACCATAATCATAATTGTATATCCAGTTCCAAATCAATCCAACAACTATTCCAGAAAGAACTGGAGGAATATAAAAAATAACTCTGTAAATCTCACCTGCTCTTATATCTTTATCAACAATTATAGCAAGAACAAGAGCAAGAGCATTCTGGACAGTAAGAGCAAGAAGAGTGATTATTCCAGCATTCAAAAATGACTTCCACCATATTTTATCCTTTATAACCTCAATAAAGTTTTTTAAACCAACAAACTTAGGATAAAGAGATATTCCATCCCATTTGAGTAAACTCAGTTGGAGAATTTTAAAAATAGGGTAGATACTAAAAACAGAAAAAAGAAGAACTGCAGGAATAATGAAGAGATAAGAGGTAAGGTAATCCTTTAACTTTGAAACCTTTTCCTCGCTCATTCTTTCAGTTGTTCCTTTTTATATTTATCCAGTTCCTTTGCTACCTGAAAAGGAGTTTTTTTACCTATAAGAATAAGTTGAATCCCTTTATCAAATTTTTCAATAACTTCAGGTGTTTCATGAACCGGCCAAAAATTTGGATGTGTTACATATTTCATTCCAAGAGCAAACTCCTTAAGTAGTCCTTTTAACTTTTCAGCAGCATCTTTATTTGAAGGTAAATTCATCGTCTCTTCTGTTAAGAATTTTTGCTGCTGTGAGGAGGTCAACCACTTAAGAAATTCTATTGCCTCTTTTTTATATTTTGACTTTGAATTCACAACAAACCAAGAACCAGAACCACCCCAGATATAAACAGGATTTCCTCTATTTACCTTGGGCAAAAGACAGGGAGAATATTTAAGATTTGGATTCATTCCTTTATAAACATTTATACACCATGAACCATTAAAAGTAAATGCAGATCTCCCATTCGCAAACATCTGTTCTGCTGTTTTATTTACCATTGTTATACTGTCTTTTATAAACAACCCCTCCTTCCTCATTGTGTCAAACAGTGAAAAAACTTTTATCCAGTCAGGGTCAGTATATGGAACTTCACCTTTAAATGTATTAAAAACTTTTTCAGGACCCATGATATTGAATGCAAAACTTGTTGCCATTGCCTCAAGAAGCCAGACTTCTCCCCAACCACTTACAAAAACATTTATTCCCTTCTTTTTTAATTTCCTTCCAGCATCTACATATTCTTCCCATGTCTCAGGAATTTTTTCTATTCCTGCCTTTTTCAGAATCTCGGTATTACATATCATTTGAATATTCATCATATCTATCGGAATTCCATATATACCAGGCTTTACTCCATACATATTTCCATCTTTAAAGCTTACAGTCTCTATTGCTTGAGGATAAAACGAGTTTTTCCACTTACCATTGTTCTCTTCCATATACATAGTCAGATCCTCAACAAACCCTGCTTTTATAAAACTTGCAAAATCTCTCGGAGAACCAAGTATTCCAAATATGTCAGGAAGTGTATTTGTCTGTGCAGCTGCTCTAACCTTCTGAGAATAAACCTCAGATGGAGCATATAATTCAAACTTAACCTTTATACCCCTCTCCACCATAAACTCCTGAGCAAGTCTTGAAAATGCATCCTCTCTATCTGTCATCCAGTGCCAAATTACAATCTCCCTTTCTTCGGTTTTTTTCGCGCAAGAAGTAATAAAAAACAAGGAAATTAAAAAAATATAAATCATCTCTGTCCTCCCTTTCTTTTTCCCATTATTACTTCAACAGTATGCCTCTTTTTATCGCCAAAATAAGGAATTAAATTCCCTCTTATTTCTTTGCCATCAACTATGATTTTCTCCACTCCTGTTTCTACTCCATGTTCATTATATATTATTATTTCATAAATGTCAGCACGAAATGGCCTTTTGATATAAACCTTTTTCCAGTGAGATGGAATACAGGGAGAAACTCTTAATCCATTAATCTCTGGCTTAATTCCAAGGATATACTGATTTAAAACCATAAATCCCCAGCCTGCGGTTCCTGTAATCCATGTAAATTCTCCCTCTCCAAAAAGATATGGATGTTCTCTACCCACAAGATATTCAGCAAAAACATACGGCTCTGCTTTATAAAGATTGTAATCCTCCTGTGTATTCGGCATAATTTTTCTTAAATTTATATATGCTTTCTCTCCCCTTCCAGCAATACAGTTTGCAGCAATCATAAACATTGCTGCATGACAGAAAATAGCAGCATTCTCCTTTGTTCCTTCTGAAAACATGCTCATTCTTCCAAGTCTTTTATCCCATTTGCTGTAAGCAGGATAAAACAATGCATAACCATGTTTTGTTTCAAGATATTTATCAACAGAAAAAAGAAGTTTTTTTAATCTTTCGCCTTGAGCAACTCCTGAAAGAATAGCCCATGACTGGGAGTTCAAAAATATCTTACCTTCCCTATTCCTTTTACTTCCATAAACATAACCATCATCTGTTACACCTCTTACATACCACACTCCATCCCAGTATTTATTCTCCAGGATATTCTTCACCATCTCAACTCTACGCATCAGCTCCTCTGCATCTTTTTTCCTGCCTATTAAATTTGCAAGTTCAGCAAGAATCTTCATTGACCTTATGAGCTGGAAAGCAAGCATTACAGAACCACCTCTGTGTTTTATTCCTGCAGCATCAATTCCATCATTCCAGTCAGCATGTCCAATTCTTGGAAGTTTATACTCGCCAAAATCATTATAAGTGTATTCGAGGTTTTTCCACAGATGCTCGTATAATGTCCCCTTTCCCAGAAATATTGAACCTTTACTCCACAAAGGATCTATCTCCCAACCATCTTTCCATTTATCTTTAAGGTACGGAAGTTTCTTATTCAATATCCCAACATCTCCTGTCTCTTTTATGTAAGAGCTAACTGTGTAAACAAGCCAAACAGGATGATCCTTATTAGGCCTATATGTTGCTGGTCCTCTGGTCTCAGACCAGCCAGGTGCAGTAGAACCATCTTCTCTTATAAGTTTTGCAAGAGAGAAAATTCTCTTTCTGGTAAGTTCTGGATTGAGTGAAACTATTGACTCTGCATCCTGACATGAATCCCTATATCCCCTTCCACCAGAACCTTCGTGGTAGTAAGAAGGAGATCTTGACCAGTAATTACAAATGTATAACTGATATTTACACCATATATTAAAGAAAATATTTATATCTTTATCTGGCGTCTCAATTTCTATGTTATCAAGTATTAATTTTCTCCACCACTTTTTTGTCCTTTCTAGCTCCTCCATCGCTTTTGAAATGTTTCTATATTTTTTTATCAACCTCCTGGCAGTATCTGACTTTGCTTCTCCAAGAACAATAGCAAATTTTACTACTTTTCCCGGATCAATTTTGACATCATGCTGAAATGCTCCAACTGCATCCTCACCAGAACAAAAATTAAACTCTCTCAATTCTCCTTTAAATACAGACTCGGGCATCTCCTCTGTATTGTAAGGGCCAAGAAATGCTTCCTTTCTTGTACAGGCTTTTTTAACCTTTAAACTGCTTGAAAAAAACACAACATATGGAAACGGCTGAATGTTCATATCTCCCCAGTAAGCAGTTTTCTTAGCAAAAATAGCCCCTTTTTCTCTGTCAAACCAAGATCTGTTATAGAGTACCATTATATTTCTGTATCTTAACTCCATATGATAATCGCCAATTAAAAACTCAACATACGGAAATAATTTCAGCCTTTTTGTCTTTTTTCCTTTATTTTTTAAACTTACTATCCACACTTCGCAAGGCTCATTCACTGGCACAAAAAACTCTATTTTGCTTAAAATACTTCCTCTCTCTTGTTCAATTTCTGTATATCCAAGCCCATGTCTACAGAGATACCTTTTATATTTCTGTCTTAGAGGAATATAACTTAACGACCATATCTCTTTTGTATCTGTATCATGAACAAAAATATATCTTCCTGGACGGTCAAAATTTTTATTCTCGGGTGCCCATCTTAAGATTCTATCACTTCTACAATCTTTGTAAAACGAATATCCTCCTGCTGTCTGAGAAATTATCGCACAATAAATTTCATTTGTTAAATAATTAATCCATGGCTTTGGAGGTAGCGGGGTTGTAATAATAAATTCTGTCCCATCTTTACTGAAATATCCAAACTTCTTTAGTTTCATTTCTGCCTCCTTTTTTCTATCTCATTACAATTTTATTT